>CAZSFB010000164.1:0-6465 GCA_964606035.1 uncultured bacterium
GTTCCAGCAGGTTGAGCAGACGTTCCGGCACAATACGGGCCGGATATGCCTTCTCGACGTACAGGTCGATCACTTTCTTTAGGACCGGGTAAGTGAGTGATTTTAGTTTCAAGGTGGTACTGGCGTCCTCACCTGTGGCGCACTGTGTTAAAACAGGTAACCGCTAACGGCAAGAGCCGGGATGAAAAGAGGGTAATAAAAGCCGCTTCAGGGCGCAAATGGGCAGAAGTAAATCTTAAAAATGGGAATGATTCTGGCCGGTTAGGTTTCAGGGACGTCCTAGTAACGCCTGTGCTATCACTATGAGGCCACTTGTCTGCCACTTCCGCTCGGGTGTGACAGCGGCTATCAAGAATGGTGTATGTTTCGAATAGAATTTGTCGCCGGGCGCCGAAAGGGCGAGTCTCTGGAAGTCGACCAGGACAAGATATCGGTCGGGCGGCGTCCGACAAATGATGTGATTATTGATAACCCGTATGTTTCTGGTGAACACGCGCAGATATTCATAACCGGCGACCGGGTTTTCTTTTCGGACCTTCAGTCTACCAATGGGTCCGTGTTGACACGGGATTCCAGGGACAAGCTATTCCGGGATGAACAGGTAGAAATACTGCCAGGGGATATTTTCACGATTGGAGGAGTGAAATCTGACGAGTCGCTGAAGATTGTATGGATAACAGCCGGAGGGGACCTGGACGCTGGCGACGAAACCCGGACAGTGCTCGCTGTGCGGTCTACCGATGACGTGACCACGGTCGATAGCCGGATTGGTCGTGATAGTGTCGCCCTGAGTCAGATTTACCGGCTCTGGAGGCATCTGGAAACCACCCGGAATCCCCAGGAAACCTTCGAAGCGCTGGCAGAAGTTGCTGTCACTGCGTTTGAGAAGGCATCCAGGGTGACTGTACTGGTCAAGAACCGGCGCAAGCGGTTTGAAGTGGCAATTTCACGCACGGCCGGAGGAACAACCCAGGAACCCTTCGTTCTTTCCCGGTCCCTGCTTGAGCAGATGGCTGCGAGAAGGGAGTGCCTTCTTGTCGAAGACGTGCCGGCCCGGTTTCCTGCGGCGGGGTCGGTGGCAGCGTCAAAAATCCTCTCTTGTATGTGCGCTCCGGTCATGAGCCAAGGAGAGTTCAGGGCGATCATCCAGATAGACAACCGGACGGAGGCCCGAGCGTTTGATGAACGGGATCTGGACCTTTTGGTCGTATTTGCCGGTATGACTTCCCGTGTGATCGAAAATCTAGAGCTCATTGACCAGCTTCAGAGCCGGGCCCGCAAGCTCTCGGAAGAAAATGACTACTGGCGCTCCCGGTTTGGACGGTCAGTCAGCGATATTGTTGGCGGTTCCCCTTCCATGGCTGCTCTGTTTGAGAAGATCCGAAAAGTGATTGACAGCGACACGACTGTGCTGATCGAGGGCGAAACCGGAACGGGCAAGGAACTGGTGGCACGGGCCATCCATTTCGGTGGGCCGCGATCAGGCAAGGGGGAGTTCCGGGCTATCAATTGTGCGGCCATGGCCGAGAACCTTCTTGAGAGTGAGCTGTTCGGCCACATGAAGGGTGCATTCACCGGTGCGGTTAACTCCAAAAAGGGACTTTTTGAAACCTGTGATGGCGGGACACTTTTTCTGGATGAAGTCGGGGATATGCCACCACCGATGCAGGTCAAACTGCTTCGGGTGCTTCAAGAGGGGGAAGTGATCCCTGTGGGGGCCACGGAAACCCTAAAAGTTAATGTCAGGATTATCAGCGCGTCAAACCGGAACCTCGAATCCGAAGTTCGGGCCGGACGCTTCCGGGAAGACTTGTTTTACCGGCTCAGCGTATTTCCGGTGAAAATCCCTCCATTACGGGAGCGTGGCGAAGATATCGTACTCTTGGCTGAGCATTTTCTGCAGCGAATGTCGAAAGAGATGGGACGGCCGGTCCCGGCACTCACACCAGAAGCCCGCAAGGCACTGCTGTCATACGGCTGGCCGGGCAATGTTCGCGAACTGGAGAACGAGATCCAGCGGGTAATCATCAATCTGGAGGGGGAAACACAGGTGGGAGTCGAGCATCTCTCTGAACGGGTCGTATCGGACCCTGTCTCCGGGGACGAGACTGGAGAGCGTACATCCGGAACGCTCCGGGCACTGCTGGAACAGCGTGAAAAGGAAATACTTCAGGAAACCCTGTTGGCAACTGGCGGGAACCGGACTCGAGCGGCAGAGCTGCTAGGATTTTCCCGGCAGGGATTCATGAAAAAAATCGCCAAATACGGAATCAAGTGAACTGTCAGGGGTGGCTGCCCGAAAGGGTGTCCCGTCGGCGTTCCCGTTCTTCTGACAGAAGGATGACCGCCGGTTTGAACAGGATTGCCGAGGTGAGACACGTGATCTCACCGATAATGGCGATCCACCCAAAATTCACCATCGCCTGATTCAGGGATACCGTCATCATCGCATAGCCGATAATTGTGGTGCCAGAGCACAGCAGTACCGCCCCACCGGTGGATCGAAGGGTACGCTCTACCGATCCGGTGCCATCAAGCAGATAGCGCTTATAGATGTTGATGTGGTAGTCGACGCCAATTCCGAGGGTAATCGGTATGACAACGAAGTTGAAAAAATTGATCTTGAGATCCAGCAGACCTTGGAACCCGACTAGGAGCAGTATTCCGTAAAGCAGGAAGAACAGGATAAACGCGGTCTTCCTCAGGCCGCCAAAGCTGACGAAAATTATGACGAACACGCCGGCAAAGCAGAGTAGTGTCGCCAGCGGCCCATCTGTCCGGATGGCAGCAAGCATATCCGCAAATAGCATTGCGTCACCTGACGTAAAGACCGTTTTGCCACTCGAAAGTGTATAGCTTTCGATCTCGTCTGCAAACCGGAGAAGCTGCCGGCCATTGGAAAGCGAAACGCCGGGCTTTGGCTGGACCAGAACAACCTTGTCAATACTGCCATCCTTTTCGGTGAAACGTTTCCTGATGTTCTCGGGCAGGTCATTTATGGTAACTGGCTTGATATCAAAAGCATCGCGGAACTCGTCCAGCCTTTTTCGGTGCTTTTCGGACATCCAGTTTAACGGCTGGCTTTCAACCATTTCCCGGATCTCACCGATCAGGGTGATCTTATCGTCCTGGCCTTCGGGCAACTGGGTGAATATGGAGTGGGCTCGAAGGACGGTTGAACCCTCGGCTGTCCGGTCCCGTTCATCCCGCCGTACATGTACAGCCTGAACGAGTTGCCGGGTTTCTTCTGGAGAGTCCAGCAGAAAGACAGAGCCACCGCTTGAAGTGTCCATGATCCCGCGCATGAAACTCCCGAACTTCACATAGGTTGCGTTGGGGTCATCCTTGCTGCGTAGTTTGGAGAAGTTGTATTCGAACGGGTCTTTCAGGAAGACATAAGTGTAGTAGACACCCGCTACTGAAAATACGACACAAGCAAGAATGATAGCGCGTGGTGCCCTGGTCACAGCAGAGGCTATCCACGCGGATCCCAGGCGGCCAGCGTCAGAAATTCTCTCCTGCGTCGGATTCACCATCGGCCGCCAGCGTTCGGTAATAATGATGAGAGCCGGAACGATAGTGTAGGCAGACAGCCAGCAGAAAATCATTCCTAGCCCACCCATGAAACCGAACTGTGAGAAGCCTTTAAAAGACGTGAAAATGAGAACGCCATAGGCAACTGCGGTTGCGGCCGCCGCTGTCTGGGTAGCTTCGAACGTCAGCTCTGCGGCACGGATAATCGACGGGCCGGGAGGAAGCCCTGCCTCGCGTTCTTCAAAGTATCGCGCCATCAGGATGAGGCTAAAGTTGATGCCATTTCCGATGATAATGCTGGCAAGAAACGCTGTCTGCTGGTTCAGGTAGCCGATGTGGAACCAGCTGACCGCGAAAGTCCACGAAATGGCCACCAGCACAGCTATCGACATGAACAGCACAGGCCTGAGCCGGCGGTAATATAAGAGAATAAGGGCGAAGCACAGCCCGATCGTGAGAAGTGCCGTTCGAACCGTATCTGTAATGACAGCTGTCACTTCATAATTTGACTTGACGATGGAGCCGGCGAGGCCAACCTCCATGATCGGATTGTAGTTTGCTGCCGGTTGCAGCGTCCGGATGATCTGTTCAATATCAGCAATCAGGGTCCCGGCTTGGCGGAATTTGAGACCACTGTCGAATGGGCTGATGCTAATTACAACGGTCGAGTTCGGGCCAAGTTCCTGGCCAAAGCCATCAACAGTGCCATTACCATTTGTATAAAACCCATCCGTGTATCGGGCAGAGCGACTCTCGCGGGAGCCGTATTTCTCTTCGATATCGGAGATGTCGAAGCCGGGGTCTTCAAGAAGGTCCTTGATCGCCGCCGGAGAGTTCTTTACCCGCTGGTAGCGGAGCTTGGTATCAAGGCGCTCCCGGATTTCCTCGAGGTCCTCGGTATCCATGAACAGATACTTGTATTTCCGGTAAAATACCGATTCCTCGGTATTCTGCCAGTCAATCTGGCGGATTCGGTTTCCTTCCAGCGGCCTGAGCCTGCTAACGAGATCCTGCGCCATGCGCTTGGAGTCGTCCCAGCACCTTGGGTCCTTCAGGGTTTCGCAATAGATGACAACATAGAGTTTTCGTTCACTTCCGAAGCGCTCATTCTGCCGGTTGAGGTTCTGTACGGAGCGGTCGGTATCTGGCAGGAGTGATGCGAAGTCGGTCCGTACATTAGTCACCAGCCGGTAACTGAAAAAACTCGTTACCAGCGTGACAGCGAGGGTAGCGATCAATGTTAGCGATGGCTTTTCGGTAACAAATCTGACCCAGCGTGCGACAGCTTTGCGCAGGCGCTCCTGCACTTTGGGGCTGTTAGGCCGCGTGGATCTGGGGCTGGACTTACCCGGTGGAGTATTCTTGCCGCGGGAATTAGTCATCTCGGAAGTTCAGTCGGGGTGTCCGGCGGATCGCCCTGGTGCGGGTTCCTTACTTAAGCCCCCGGCGCTCCCGGACCAGTTTTAGGGCCTTCTGGAACTCAACAGTCCATTCGGGGGAGTCTTCCTTGATGTTTTTGATGCGATTGCGCGCTTCGCGTTCCAAATCCTCGTCATTCACAAGATTTTCCCGGAAGATCAGGATGATTTTTTTCCGGATCTGGTTGTCGGGAGCGAACACTTCCTCGACGTTCTTGTTGATCATGAACGATTCAATGATCTGGTTGGCGAGCCAGAAGAAGGCGTCGTCACCGGTATGGAAGTTGCCCTGTTCAGCGAGAGCCTTTTTCACCTTGCCAAACTCCTGGTAGGGGAGGTGATTCTTTTCCATATGGTCGCGAACGTTATTGAGAAGGATATTTTCCTGATACAGGTACTCATCCAAAATCGACTTGATGTCGAGTTCAACCTCATGGAGCTTTGAACGGTCAATCTCAATATCCCCGTCAGCGACAAGGCTGGCTACGATTTTGGTTGCGATAGTTGGGATGCGTGAACGGTACAAACGCATGAAAGACACCTCTCCGCCGGACGGGAATTTTCGGGCCCCCGCCAAGCCCCCTTGGATTACCTGCTAAAAAATCATTCCGGAGGTACCGGTTGGCGGCATCTCCGGGTTCCGCCTCCGGACAGCCGGGGCTATATATCGGCCCCTTGGCCGGGTGTCAAAAAATCGGAGTGAATTGTCGGGATTGCTTGCCGACGGACCTTTTAACCGTGAATATACTGCAGATTTTCCCCTTTCCTGGAAGCGGGTAATTTCTGGAACACGCACTAAGATGATGAGACCTGGAAAACGACGAATACCGACCAAATGGTGCCCTTATTGTGCGGTCCCGGTTGAGGTGATCGTCATGCTGGAAAAGGGGGATGAGATTTCCCACTGTACACAGTGCAGCCGCATTATTCCATCGGATGTGAAGGAGGGTGAGCGGCGGGAACCTCCGGTGCAGCCCCAGATGAAAGCTGCGGGCGGCGGTGGGGATATGACAGCGGAGGACTGGGATCGCCTGTTGTCAGATGCGGGCAGTACACGGAAGGAAATTCCCGAGGAACTTGAGGAAGCATTTGTCGAGGCGGAACCCGAAGCCGTGGCAAAGGCTCACGAAGTCGGCTTTCTGGATACTGTAATTGTTGCAGATGATTCTCCAACCATTCGCGCCCATATTGAGGATATTTTTCGTGACCGGGGTTTTGCGAGGGATGTGATTTGCTTCGAGAATGGCCGGGAGATGCTGCAAGGATATGTGCAGATAAAAAATGCCGGCGGAAATATCGGCCTTGTGGTTCTAGACCTAGAGATGCCCGTGATGAATGGCATTGTGGCAGCTTCGACTCTCCGCCAGATTGAAAAACAGCGGGGCTACGAGCCGGCGACAATTCTGTTCTTTTCAAGCCGGAAACGCGATCAGCGCCTGGATGCGGGGCTGCAGAAACTCAAGCCAGCGATGTACATTAACAAGGGCGACATGGATCAGAGCGCCTTGCGCGG
>CAZSFB010000165.1:0-973 GCA_964606035.1 uncultured bacterium
GGTGGGAATATCACGCCCGGAACTACCTCGGCTTTCTACAGCTCGCCTGCTCGGTAATCCTCTTGCGGAGATTTTGAGATGCGCTCTAGAGTTTTCCCCTTACGCTACGTTTGCCAGTCGCCTGAGTCGGGTTTGTACTTCGTCCCGTACTCTCCGCCAATCTTTTCCCCTTCCGAATGCAAAGCAATCCCGTTTTCCTCCCCATCAGGAATCCGCGCGACGGCTGCCTGATGCCTCCAGTGCGCGTACCACGGTACTCCGGGTATCGGCCGGATCAATCACTGCATCAATCTCGAGAAACGCAGCCGCCTCCGTGGCCTTTCCACGGTCGATGAGCGCGGCGGTCATCTGCTGGATCATTTTTTCACGGGCGGCCTCGTCCTGGATGGCCTCAAGTTCCTTTTTGAATCCAAGCCGCACCGCACCCTCGGGGCCCATGCCACCGAAGTTCCCGAGCGGCCATGAGACCGCGTACAGCGGGCGACGGAAACTGCCGCCCATCATGACCATGGCGCCAAGCCCGTAACCGCGCCGGAGAAACACCCCGATGAGCGGCACCCGCAGGCAGGAGGCAGCTATGTAGAAATCCGACATGCGGCGGGCTGCCGCTTCCTCCTCGCTGTTGGGGCCGACCATGAAACCGGGGGTATCGCAGAGCGAAAGCACTGGCATGCCGTGGGCGTCGCAGAGCTTTAAGAACCGGGCCGCCTTTTCAGAGGCCTCCGAGTCAATGGCCCCGCCAAGGATCATGCAGTCGTTGGCGATCACAGCCAGAGGACGGCCCTCGATACGCAGAAAGCCGGTGACAATCCCGCGCCCGTATTCAGGCGCGAGTTCAAGGAATGATCCCATGTCGGCGAGAATCTCCAGAATGGTCCTGACCTTGTAAGCAACGCGCCGGTTAACGGGGATGATCTCCCGGAGCGGTGTCTGGTCTAGACATTTCCAGTCCGGTTCGCGGCCGCCAGGGGTT
>CAZSFB010000165.1:983-6443 GCA_964606035.1 uncultured bacterium
GCCTGAAAATATCCCATCACCTTTTTCGCCAGTTCTGTCGCGTCCGCTTCGTCTGCGGCGACAATATCCACGACCCCGTTTTTCCGCTGCACCTCGATGGGACCGATTTCCGTGGGTTTGTAGTCCCCGAGTCCTCCACCCGAGATCATCGCCGGACCGGCCATGCCGATCCACGACTTCCGGGTCGCGATACGGATATCGGCGCAGCCGAACAACGCGGCGTTGCCCGCGAAGCAGTAGCCGTTGTTGACCGCGATCCTTAAGTGACGCCCAGTCATCCCCGCCCAGAGGGCGAATGAGGGCACCGTCAGGCCCGCAATCTGGGTGGTCACATCGGTGTCACCGGGACGGCCGCCGCCGCCTTCGGTATACATGACGACGGGCAGTCCCCGCTCGATGGCCTTCTCGAGAATCCTGTCAAGCTTCTGGTGATGGAAATAACCCTGTGTCCCGGCGAGCACCGAGTAGTCGTTGATCACGACCGCCACCTGGCTAGCCGACTCGCTGAACCGCTCCCGGTTGATGGTGGCGAGCCCCGTGATGATGCCGTCGGCAGCGGTATCCCGCTTCAGCTTCTCCGGACTCAACCGCTTGCGCTGGGCCGCCACAGCCAGCTGTCCGTATTCGATGAACGAACCCGGATCGCACAGGTGATCCAGGTTTTCCCGGGCGGTGCGGTAGCCCTTTTCGTGCCGCTTATCGGCCGCCTCCCGGCGGGAACTGTCCAGGGTAGCCTGAAGGGCCCCGTTCAGCTGTTCCAATGGATTGTCCTTCAGGTCAATGCCCGCCGGGGCATCCTGACTGGTCTGCTGGCCAGGCTTCCGGCCCTCTGGTGAATTATCGCCCATGGTGGATCCCCTCGGCTTTCGCTGACACCCGCGTCAGGGTGTCAGCCCAACGGTGCCCAAGGCAACCCCAAAATGAGACCTGCGGGAACGGTCCCCCCTGGATTTCGTGTCGAAGCGTGTCGAGCCGTGTCGGAGCGGGTTCAGTGGTGAGTCCGACCGGCAGCGTTGTGCGTTTTTCTGTGGTTTCCTGTGTTAATTTATTAACGAAAGTTAATCTGTATCGCGGTAAAGGGGTCTCCCCCCGGCCTTACGGATGAAGTGATCGAACCACGATACAGGCAACGGCAGCAGAGAATCATACCGAAGCCGGCTGAGCTTGGAACCCCGGCGATTCGCCGTTATAAGGGCTACGGATCGCCCAGGAGATTTAGGAGGAGCCGCCCATGTCCGTAGCGTCCGCGCTTGAAAAGCGGGTTTCGATCCGTGCGTTCAAAGATACCCCCGTCCCCCAGGACCTGCTGAATGAAATCTTCACCAAGGCCCAGCTGGCGCCTTCGAACTGCAACGTGCAGCCGTGGCAGGTTTTCGTGGTTTCGGGAGAAAAAAAGGATGCACTCAAGCAGGCGTTGCTGATGGACATGATGAAGGGCAGAGGCCCGAGACCAGATTTCAACTGGTCGGTGAAATACCAGGGCGTACATCGTGAACGGCAGTTCGGTTCGGCCAACGCCCTGTATACGGCGATGGGGATTCCGCGCGAGGACAAGGGTGCGCGTCAGCGGGCCATGGTGAAGAACTGGGAGTTCTTCGGTGCGCCTCATGCAGCGTTCTTCGTGATGGACAAGTACCTCGACATCATGGGTGCCGTGGACCTGGGCATTTACGCCCAGAGTCTCGCGCTGCTCCTGCAAGAAAACGGAATCTCGAGCTGCTTCCAGGGAGCCCTTGGCCAGTTTCCCGGTCCCGCGCGCGAACTGTTCGGGTTGACCGACGAGCAGGGCATCCTGTTCGGTATGTCATTCGGTTACGCCGATGAGGACGCTCCGGTTAACCGGGCCCGCACCAGCCGGGCGGATCTCGCACAGGCCGTGAAGTTCATCAGCTGAGCCGGCACTTCGGCGACGAGGTGCGAAACCGCGCGGCCGCCACAGGCGCCGCGAGGAGGACTCGTCTGTCAGTTGGCCTTCAGGAATGCTCCGGAGTGGTAGTATTCCCGCACTTCCGGCACCGGCATCTCCCAGAGTTCCTCCACCTTGAGGGCCAGGTGGAACGGGTCTTTTCTGCCCCGGTTCATCCAGTCGAGGGCGAGCTGTAGGGCTTCGGGGAAATCCTGTCCACGCTTGTAAGCAATGTGCATGAGGAGCACCCCCACGCCCATGAATCCGTGGGAAGCAGCAAAGCCACGGCCCGGCCGCCGTTACTCCGACTGCGCCAGTGCCTGTCCGGCCGACCAGGCGTTGATGCGCACTTCGCCCATCACCTCCGCCGTGCAGTCCAGGACCGTGTGCATGACGTCGTGGAGCTTGTAGCCGCGGTAGATCGCCCACTCGGCGTAGTTGCGAGGCCTGCGGATCCGCACCATGTCCTGGAGCTGCCGGATGCCGTAGTCGGACATGAACCGGGCATAGGTGCGTCCGAGCGTCCCTTCCGGGAGTTTCTCCAGACGGCCGAGGTCCACCGCCGGATCGTAGCGGTCCCGGTACATGTTCCAGAGGACCGGGTGAACGCTCTTTGCGGCTTCTTCGTCCCGCACCGGACTGCGGGCAAGGCTGTTGCTGATCAGCGCGTTGATTCCCTGTTCGATGTCTGAGTTCCAGGGGTTGTCGATTGTCACCAGCAGATTTTTAGCCGATAGAAGCCGGTTCATGATGCCATCGGGCAGGACGTTATCTTTCGCAAACAGCATATCGCGGTACCGGACGAGTGATTTCAGGGTGCTGCTGCCAGATGCCTTGCCGTACACGCTCATGACTCTTTCCTCCTGACAGGCGCCACAGACCGTGTCCGGCCCGGCCTTTCGTCGTCTCCGAAGCGTACCCGATCCGGAACCGGGGACAACTCGCATCAATAAACAGGCGGCTTTGAGGCGTCTGGGATGGTTTAACGGATAACACGACGCCAAAAACCGAGGAATTGCTCGGTTTTTCTTTCAGTGACAATATGGGGATCAAGAGGACGGTTTGACTCAATGACTCCCAGATCCGGAACTCCCCGGCCGAGACGCAGGCCGCAGCAGAAACGGTCGCAGGAAACCGTGCGCGCCATCCTTCAGGCAGCCGCCGAAGTGCTCGTGACGCATGGCTACGGAAAGGCCACCACGAACCGGATTGCCGCGCGGGCTGGAGTCAGCATCGGCTCGCTGTATCACTACTTCCCCGGCAAGCAGGCGGTCTATGCGGCGCTGATCGATCACACCATTGCCGAAACGACCACCATGGTGATCCGCGAGAGCGGCTCCATCCTTGCCAATTCCAGCCTGCATCGTTCCATGCGCGACATTATCGGCATGGCCGTCTCACTGGTCCGGAAAAACGAGCTTTTCACGCGGGCGATGCTCACCGGGATACCCGGCGTGAACCAGATGAAGGCACTCCACCAGGTCGAGGAGCGAGTCATCGCACTGATTCCCCTGCTTCAGTGGCCGGAAATTGAACGGCTCAAAAGGCGCAAGGGGGAACGGTTCGAGGCGTTCATGAACCTGTTTCTGAGCATGGGCAGTTCCGCCATCCTGCGCATCGCCTTGGACCCACCAGTCAGCGTCAGTCGCGAGGCAATGGTCGATGAGTTGGCCAAAACTTTGAGCCGGCTAATTCAATAAAGATTATTGATTACAGCTACATATAAATATTACTTGACGAATATATATTATTGATTATATATATTTTGTGAGGAATATATAGGTATGAAGGCAGCATCTGACACCAACGCCCTGACAGCGAAAGCAAAAGAGGTAAGCCGTCTTTTGCGGGGCCTTTCACATCCGGCGCGGCTCAAGATCCTATGCCGACTCAGCGACGGCCATGCCTCGGTGCACGAGCTCCAGGACGCCTGTGGCCTGTCCCAGGCACAGACCTCCCAGTTCCTCGCCCGGCTCCGCCACGAAGGCCATGTCATCTGCCGCCGCGACGGGCAGCACATCTATTACTCGCTGGCCGACTCTCGTACCACCGCCCTGATGAACGCCATCAGCGGGATTTACTGCAAGGCGGAGGCAGAAGCTGAGACCCTGCCTCAACCCCCGGAAGTCCAGATCCAACAGGAGAGTGTGAAGTGAAACCACGAAGCCGCATCATCGCCCTTACGCTCGCCGCAGGACTCACCCTGCCCGCCGGAGCCTTCGCCCAGGGACCCGTCGGGTTCCCGGAGATCTGGTCACGGATCCGCAGCCAGTCGCCGGGACTCCGGGCGTCCGACAAGGACAGGGCCGCCGCGGAACAGGCCGCCACCCGGGCCCGAAACCACTGGTACCCGAAGGTGACGCTCGACAGCCGCGCCTATGTGACAAACGACGCCGGCCTTACCTTCTTCTCGCTGCTCGGCGAGCGCAGGGCCGACCAGCCGGATTTCGCTCCTCCGCAACTCAATCACCCCGGTTCGTCACTCTGGGAAAAGGCCTCCATCATCGTTGACCTACCCCTCTACGAGGGCGGGCAAAAAACGGCCATCGCCGATGCCACGAACCTGGCGGTCTCGGCTCAGGACTCCGCGAAAGCTGCCGCCGTCCAGATGGAACTGGCGCAGGCGGCCCGGGAATATGCGCTGATCCTGAGCCACGGTTCGGATGACAGTGCGCTCCGGGAACTGGACAAACGGGTAGATGACCTGATCAAGCGGTACCAGCTTGGCTCCAAGACAAACCCAGTCGGCTACGCCGGCGCCCTCGGGCTGAGATCGCTGCAGGCCCGCCTCCACGGCCTTCTGGAACGGAACACGGCGGCGCGGAAAAGCCTGCTCGCGGCCATCTCGGTCCGTGCGGGCATGGAAACGGGAAGCTGGACACCGGCTGCAGTCCGCTACGACACCATGCTGAACGAGACTCTGGGCATTGGCCCCGCCGACGAGCCCTCCAGCTACACGCGCGCCATGTACGACGGCGCGAAGGTGGCCGACGGCATGAAAGAAGCAGAGAAGGCCCGCCACCGCCCCCGTGCCGGGTTCTTCGTGCAGGGAGATTTCACAAACGGCGACCGCGCCACCGGGGCAAGTTATGTGACGGGACTCTACCTCCAGTGGAGCCTGTTCGACGCTTCCAATAATGGTGCCTATGAGCAGGGAAGCCTGCAGGCGGAGGCCATGCGGCTCCGGGCAGACCAGCAGGCCCAGAACGACACGATCGGCCGGATACAGACGCGCGAAGCGCTTCTGGCGACCGAACGGAACCTGAAACTGATTGACGAAAGTCTCGAGCTCTCGGACGAGCAGATCCGAACCTCCGAGATGCTGTTCCGCAATGGCTCCATCAATGCCCTGCAACTGGCAGAGGTACTTTCCCGCCGGGCGGATCTGGTTCTCGCCCGCGGCGAGGCCGAGCGGAACTGGATTGAAATGCGCGTACGGAGCCACCTCGCCTCCGCCGCACCGGAAGGGAGCATCCAATGAGCAGCAAAAACACCACCGGCTTCGCAGGCCGTCTGGCCGCCGCCTTTGTCCACTCGAAACTCACCCCAGTCAT
>CAZSFB010000166.1:0-6437 GCA_964606035.1 uncultured bacterium
TAATTCACGCCTTGCCCGGCAATCAGGTGCCATTCGGTATCTGGGTATGCATTAGCCAGATGACAGGTGATTTGCCGCGTATAGATTTCGGTTCCGCCAACAAGGCCGGGTTTCAGGAATAATGCATTCAGTCCGACCCGGTTCAACTTCATGGCAACCGACGATCAGGGAAGTGGCGCTAGAAAATCCAGTGGTGCGCCGCTCACAGGTGACTCAATGGTTCGTTCCCATGTCAACGTGTTGCTGCCAACGTCATATACGTCCACCAGCACACTATTGCCGGCCAGTAGCCGGGTTCCGTCAGCCGTAAGGGAAAGATAGCTGTAAAAATGACCCTCACGACTGGCCGATGCCTGGATTGAAGGCGAGATGGTTTCCAGGCCTGTCACCAGATACAGACTTCCGTCAGAGGCTGATACGACCACTTTACCGTCTTCCGGAAGAGCAACGATATGCTGGAGGCCGCTTAAGGACCCGCCGCCATAGATCAGGTTCGATGAAAAGGCATCGCTCTGGAATGGGGTCACAGGGGCGAGCGTCACAGACGTGATATCAGTATCAGATGGGTTCGAAGTGTTGCATACCACGTATGCACGATAGCCATCGGGGGCGACATCGAGCTGGCTGGGCGCCTTACAAGTCGGATAACCTCTTTTTGAGCCGTTGTTCGTGTTTACGTAAGGCTCCGCCGGAAACAGAGAAGCATTTGAATCAAGATCAAACAGCAAGAGATCACCGGCCAGCTCTGAAAGTGCAAAAGCAAAGCGGAGAACCAGGGCCCTGGCAGGACGTCCCGTCACTGGGGGCACGAGCTTGATGTCAAAGGGGAAAAGATTCCCCGAACTCGTGGCACCTGGAAACAGAATATCCGTTGCGCCTGTGACCTGGCCCGTAGAGCCATCTGTGCCGATCTTTTTCAGGGTGGAGTTCGCTGCCCCTGGGGCAACGACTCCCAGGTAATTCAGATCGGATCGCCCATGAAGCGATACACCTGTGAACGAATCGAACACAAGGTTTTCATCCAGAGTAGCTGTTGGGACAGGCAGCAGGACAAAACTGAAATTCCGCAGACGGAACGAAGAGCTGTCTTCAAGTGAGAATTCGAAGACGCGGTTCGTATCATAAAAGAAGAAACTTCCATCCGATAAAGGTGAGGCACCCTCGGGAGCTAAAGTAACCGCAAAAAATTCGGGGGCAGGGGCATCAAGATCGATAACATGGAAGGTGGGCTCAATCACGGATTCGCTCGTACCGGTGCGCGCAAGAGCCGCCCGGTTACTGGGGACACTTAGGCATCCCCAATCCGGAATGGGTGTCCGGTTGCCTGCTTCGTCCATGAAGAATACCTGGACGATATCTCCAGTCGCTGCTGGAACGTTAACCCTTGTTGTGTCGTCTGGCAGCAGCAGTGCGGAGTGGGTCTCAGCTAGGCTTTCTGCAGGGCATGAGGGTGAGCCGCCTCCAAGATTCTGCACAACCAGTTGAGTGCGCTGAAAAGCCTGAAGACAGGAATCTGGGACCGATATCTGGGAGTAGAAATTGCCACTGGAAGGAAATGGCGGTGAAATACCCACCTCACAATCAAGCGGAGCGCTATCAGGTGGTTCCTCATCCCGCAACACCTGGAGTTCCAGATCGTCGTCGTCCACTCCAAGAGATGTCCTGATTGTGAAAGACTGGATCTCGTAATCAGAATCGCCACCCCAGGGGAACACCATGTCAGGGCGGACCGTCAGTTGAAACTCGCCTGTGACGGCATCGGCATCAACGGGCGGAAGTGAGGCTGCCGCCAACAGTGATCCGCCAGATCCGGGCGGAGAATCCAGGAAAATATCCACAGTCGCGCCCGGTGTCGTAATGCCATAAACGACAATCTGCTCGGCATTTGTCGGGGAGGTAATAAAGCCCGGGCCCTCTATAACCGTAAGCTCAAGCGTCTCGCCTGGGCGGCCACCGGTTTCATTGTTGTATGCCTTGAAAAGGTAAGCCGGAACTATTGCGCTGGCATCATTGAAGGTCGCGATGATGACCGGTACGTCCGGACTCTGGTTCCCAACGCGGTCAACGGCATAGATAACCCCTCCCGCGATCTCATTAGGCGATAACCCCGATACCGGCAGAGAGAAGCTGAATGGTCCACTATCTGCCGGCTGGTTTTCCTGTACCAGAAGGGGGGTAATGGGGTAATGGCTCTCATTCAGGACAGATTGCACCAAAGTGGCGCCTCCTGCGGTAGGGACCGGGCTGTCTTCCTGGACGGAACCCTCAATTTCAATTGAACCACAGGTGCCTATGCCGCCAAAAATCTGAATCAGCACAAAAGCATCGTCAATTACATTGACCGCCGAGGTGCACTCAGCATCGGCAGCAACTCCTGAAACCGCGGGTGGCTGGGGAGCCGTCTGATCACTGGTGACGGCAATTGCCGGATTGTATGCTACCACGTTCCCGGCCGGATCTGTCAGAACCAGGGAAATATTGGTTGTGGTATTGCTGCCAATCTTGATCTGCAGGTCATCCAGAGCGGGGAAAAAATCGGCATCCGGGCTGGCCATGGCCAGATAGTCCAACCCAAGGGCGCTGAAACGGAGTATGGAGCCGCGCTCTGCGATCCCCTCGATCAAGGGCCGGATTGAACGGACCCTGAAGAGTCCTGGAGCTCCGGAATATGCAGCATTCTCATCATCAAACAGATCGGTGATATCAATCCCTGGTGAGATCGTTGTGTCGGTTCTTACGGGAAATACGGCCGTTTGTGTTGTCAGGCCGACAACGTTCTCCGCAGATATGCGCAGCGAAAACGCTGAGCCCGCATTGAGCTGAAAAACAAGCGGAGTTATGGTGCCAGAGGTTCGGGTATCTTCAACCAGAATCTCCGGTGAATCGGGATCTGTGACATCCAGAACCCGGATTGTTGCACGCTCATCAATGGCCATATTGACGGTGAACGAGATGCTCTCGGCATCCAGCTCCGAACCATTCACTGTCACGATAACGTCTGCGGTCAGCGTTCGGGGGACTGTCCCCTGATTCTGGATTGACAGGTTGGTAATAAGCGGAGGAGTGTTATCCCTGATTACCGTTACCGAGGTCGGCTCGCCTTCATTGCCAGCCCTGTCTACGACAAAAACATTCAGCGCATTCACGCCATTGGAGAGCGAGACAGTCACCGATTCGGTCGGACTGGAAATCGTCTGAACCGTAGAAATCGCACCGCCGGAAACCCGGATTTCGATCGCACCAGGATCGGTTGCGGGTGTGACATCGAGCTGGACAGTCGAGTCTGGCGTGTAATTGTCGGCCAGCAATCCGACGGGGGATACCGCTGGCGCCGAAGGAGGAATCTGATCAAACACCAGGTCGAATCCCACGTTTTCAGTGTTGCCCGCAAAGTCCGTGAAATGGAGAGTGACCACACAGGCTACCTCTGTGTCGGGCTCAAACAACAAGCCCTCCAGCATACCGGAAGCAATAAACCCGATTAATGCAATGGTGGCGCTCTCGTTGTTGCAGATTGGGTTCTCTCCGGTTCCGGAAATACGAATGAGTATTGGTTCACTCAACGCCATTTCGTAAGGGGTGGTCTGATTGCGCGTGTAAATGGGGGTTACGGAAAGGATGGCCTTGTTGTCAATCTTGATATTCGTTGGCACGGCAATGCTGGAGTCGCCGTTCGTTGATACAATGAAGGTTGCGGATACCTCTGATTCTAGCGATCGGCCATCGTCTGCCGCCTTGATGGCTTGTGTAACTGTCACGAGGATCGATTGTTCAAGCAGGAAAGGCCAACTGCCCCCTGATGGCCGGAAGACAGCCAGTGTGCCGCTGGAGCCGGCAAATATACCGGCGTCGATTTCAACAGGAACTGCCTCACCGGAAACGGCTTCTCCCGATACCGGTTCGACCACAACACTTCCAGTTAAGGTCAATTCGTCGACGGACCTGCTGAACTGGACGATCAGGGCAGTATTGTTCCTGAGGGGTTCAAATGCCGGATTGAGTATTGCCGCTGTCAGCGGGATAGTCGTTGGCGGAGGCGGGGGCGGTTTATTGCAACTGTCGGGATCCAGCTCGCACGGAGTTGGGGGCACCCCGGAGCCAGAGCCACCACACGCTGGAATAGCTACTACTGCAGCTGCAAACACAAACAAGAAGATGTGCGAAGCGACAGAGGGGCAAAACTTAATTGGACGTGTATAGGACTTCATTCGGATACAAAAATTGTAGGGGTTCGGGGTTGGGACTGTCCAGTGAATGAGCTACGCTTTCATTAAGAATTACAGGAGTTTAGCGTGACGCGTCTCACTAGGCGAAAATGGCTTACCTATTCTGCCGGTACTGGCTTGGGATTTCTGTTGAGTCGCCAGCTCCATGCCGCTCCTAAAGACATATCAGCCGTCGCAGCAGAAATCGACAGCAATTATTACCTGCCGCAGAAGCAGGGGCTCAAATACCTCCTTGGGCAGTTTGAGCTGCCTGAGCTGGAAAAGCGGCTTAAAAAGACTCTGGAAATGGAGGCGGGAACCAATCCTGAACTCTCAGGAATGTCTGCGAGGACCCGTCTGGAAGCACTGTATTCATGGGATGCGGACAAGCGTACGCGGTTTGCAATTGACGGTTGGCCGAAGGGGTATGATCCTCTGGAACTGAAGCGTCATCAGGGTGTCCATCAGCAGATGGCAGAAGCCATCGTGCCAGACGAGCACGCATATTTTTTCAAGGATTTCGATATCTCTGTCGAACGCAGCACGGCCGGTCTTGTTGTAACTGGGCGTAAAAAAGTTGCGTACGCACGGGTGGACTCCTTCACAAAAGTGTTCTCACCCGATTTCATGCGGAGCAGTCTAAGGGGAGCTGGACCCGAAGCAGTGTTCCAGACCGACGTTGAATACCAGCTTCTGGACGGAAAGCGGGTATTCAGGAACCTGGATTTTAAAGTCAGGGTTGGTGCCGTTGATCTTTTTTACAAGATCGAGCCGTACTACGGTATGGCCGAAGGCTTTCTATTGCCGACAAAGGTGGCGCTCACATACTTCGACGAGAACGGGCAGGTGATAGGTGTCCCCTTTGATATCGTCGCCAAACAGTATGCGGTCAATTCGAGTTTGAAGCCCAGCCAAACCGGCAAGAGCGGATCCACGAAGAAGTAACGCCTGTGAGTTCTGCGGTGTTTCTGAGATGTCGGTTTTTAGAGGCCGCTGGCAAGAGCCAGGCTGCCATCATCGCTGCGATTGCCGTGTTGACCTTGATAACCGCGTGCGATGGATATTCGCATGGCGAGATTGATTCCCGGAAGAATGAGCGGGAGGCGCTGGTTTTCGAGAGGCTTACTTCCCGAGGATTCCCGGAACGGGTAGCCCATTTGTTTCGCCAGGTTCCCAGGGAATATTTTATCCGGCCCGCTGACGCCATCGCGGCATATAGGGATAACATGCTTGAGATCGGCCCTGGGCGGCAGTCATGGGCGCCTTCTGATCTCGCACAAATGCTCGTCATGGCTGACGTCGCACAGTATCAGAGTGTACTGGTTGTTGGCGCGATGGGAGGCTATCTGGAATCGTTGCTGCGGTTGACGCCCGCGTTCGTGACCGCAGTGGACCATGACTGCGCGTACGTTGACCAGTCTCGTGAGGCATTCAAGCGGTATGCGAAAGCCGCCAATCTATCATCAAAAGGCGATCTCGTATTCATCTGTTCGCAACCTCTTGAGTTGTCGCCCGAAACACTGAAAACAGCTGACCGGGAACGCCCCGACGGGTTTGACCGCATCATCGTTCCTTACAGTGCGGATTGGGTGCCAGAAGCATGGGCCCGGCTCCTGAAACCATCCGGAAGAATCGTGGTTGTGGTCGGCAATCCGAGTACCGGGCGAGTGATGGTCGGAGATTCACTATCAACAGGGCTGACATGGCGTCAGGGGCCGGACATCCGGATGCCCAGGCTCATGCCATCAGAACCACAGAACTTTTATACACAGATTGCCGGGGAGTTCACTGAGCCGCTGGTATGGCCCGAGCCGGGGGATATGGGCCGCCAATTGCCGGACAACAGGTCGGCCCGTGAACTCATGGACAGAGCAGGGGAAGATCCGGGTTATCCGGGAACAGACGCTGATGATGCTTCGGAAGCATTTGAAAGTGAAAGCGGTGTTGATGACGCCTTGGGGATAGCCCGCAAAACTCCAGTTCCTGGCCAATCTCTGAAAGATATCGTTCCAGAAGAAGAGCCCTTACTGGTAAAGATCGATACGGAACCTGCACGTGCAGGACAAAAGGCCATCGTTGCCGTTTCATTCATTAAAAATGGGGCTCACGTAAAAGTTCCCCAATATCCGTCTGCGTACCTGATGCTGAACGCCGTAAGCGAATTGGGGATCACCGGCGGCACAAAATACAAGACCAGGGAACTGTCCCGCGCTGAAGCCGATGCGAAAGGTC
>CAZSFB010000167.1:0-6410 GCA_964606035.1 uncultured bacterium
ATATGTGGTCCGGCGCTTTCTGACCCTGTTCCTTGAGTGGGGCCTGGACGGAATCATGAGCGGCCCGCCGGGTTTCAGTTTTGGGCAGTCACCGCAGCGTCTGGGCGTGGGCATCCGTTTCTATCCGACGAAGCAGCTTGTGGCGACGGTGGGGGGCGAATTCGCGCTCGTCCAGAATCCGGATCCGCAGGTAGCGATTGATCCCGACTGGAACCTGATCCTTCAGGTGGCCTACCTCGGCCTTCCAGAGCCGCCACCGCCGCCGATTCCACTGATCGAGCCGCAGGAGCGTCAGATCATTGCCGTGACCCGCGGGAAGATTGCCGGCTACGTGCGTGACAAGGAGTCTTTCGAGCCGCTCGGGCGGGCTGTGGTCCGCTATCCCGACCGTGGTCTGACGGACCAGCTGACGGATCGCGATACGGGAGCCTTCACAAGCTACGAGTTTGATGCCGGGTCGGTTGAGCTTGAGTGCGTGGCAGAAGGCTATCCGACTCCGGGCAAGGCAACCGTTGAGGTCATTGCCGGTCAGACAACTCTCACGGAGTGTCTCGTTGCCCGGCCCAAAGCGGCACCGCCGTCACTGGCAGTATTCCAGGGCACCATCCGCGACGAGGATGGAAACCTGATTGCCGGCGAGGTCGCCATTGGCGGTCGCCAGGAGCGGGCCACGACCGAGGCCGGAATCGGAGCCTTCAAGTTCACGTTCTCTCCAGGCAACTTCCAGGCCACGGCGTCTGCAACCGGCTACTTCGACGACACGTTCAAGTTTGAACTGGTGGCCGACCAGATGCTGGTGCATGATTTCATCCTGAAGAAGAAGCCGGTGATCCAGAAGAAGAAGTTCGTGGAGATCAAGGACGACCGGCTTGAAATCAGCCAGACGATCCTGTTCGTCACGGGCAAGGCGAAGCTCCTTGAACAGTCGTTCCCGATTCTGGGCGAGATCGCCCAGATACTGAAGGACAACCCGAATCTCCGGATTGAGATCGGCGGCCATACCGATAGCCGCGGTTCGGATACCATAAACCAGAAGCTGTCGCAGGCGCGCGCCGATGAAGTCCGCAAGTGGCTCATTCAGAAGGGCGGAATCGAAGAGGGCCGCCTGACGGCCGTAGGCTACGGCGAGAGTGTTCCGCTAGTCACGCCGGATGACACCGAATTGAAGCGCGCCAAGAATCGCCGCGTCGAATTCAGGGTCATGAACTGACCGTATCTGGCGGTTTGCATCTCCCGTTTGCTTTCCGGAGTAGCCGAATGTTTCCGATGCCCCGTTCCTGGCCCGTGCTGGCCATTCTGCTGCTTGCCGGTTCCTGCCACAGCGATCCGCTTGAGCAGGTCCAGGGACGGTGGCTTTATCAGCTTCAGGATGCCGCGCCGGATGATATGACCGGCTGGCGCGGTGCAGTCATCGACTATTCATCTGACGGCACTGATGACGGCAGCTATTCCCAGCTTCAGATTGCCAGTTTGGCGGGCCGGGGCGTCACACCAGTGGCCTATCTCTCCATCGGCGAGGCCGAGGACTACCGCTTCTACTGGAATTCCGGATGGGTGGAAACACCCGGCGGGAACGATTTCACCGGGTCTGCCCCGGTCTGGCTTGGCCACACCAACCCGGAGTGGGTGGGCAACTACAAGGTGCGTTACTGGGATCCGGACTGGCGTGAAGGTGTTCTGCAACCCTATCTGGACCGGATCATTGGACAGGGGTTCCAGGGCGTCTATCTCGATATCATTGATGGCTTTGATTACTGGTCGAACCCGGCAAGCTATTTGGGGTACGGTGGAGAGGAAACCATAGAGGCTGGTGACCCCTTTGATGATCGTGAGGAAGCGGCACTCAGGATGATGGAGCTGGTGGCCTGGATTGCTGAATACTGCCGCGGAGGGAGTTTTGTTGGTGACCGGTTTCTGGTGATTTCCCAGAATGGCGAGGGCATTGTCGAGTTCGATAATGAAGGTAGCTATCTGGAACTGGTGTCTGGAATCGGAGTCGAAGATCTTTGGTATAACGGCACGTCACTCCAGGATTCGGGAGAAACCCTTTACCGGCTGGGCCTTATCGAAAACTATCGTGTTGCAGGAAAAACAGTTCTGTCGGTTGAATACGTGGACGATGGGTCCGGTTACGTGTCCGGAGCGAATCTGGACCGGATCCGCAACTATTTTAATGAATGCGAGTCGGCGGGATTTGTCTGTTACGCCGCCCGGAGTGACCGGAAGTTGGACCGGATGAATGCAATTCCAGGCTTTCAGCCCTGATATTTGTCCGGTCGTTTTTATGTGCTAACCCGCTGAAAATACGCTGAAAAAGCACGAAACCGGGTGTTTTGGGCCTTGAGGCCGGAAAACCTCCTGTTATTTTCGATAGTTCCAGCCCTCCTTCTGAAATCGAGTCTTGACAAGATTTCCTAACCTAGGATAATTACAAGATAATTGGGTAGTTGGTGGAATGAATAAATCCGAGCTCATCCAGACACTGGCGGAGCGGCACAACCTGCCGCTCATCAAGGCCGAGAAGGTCGTTAACCTGATTTTCGACCAGATGATCGATGCGCTTAAAAATAATGAGCGCATCGAGATTCGAGGCTTTGGCTCGTTTGAAAACCGTTCCTATGGTGCCTACACCGGGCGTAACCCCAAAACCGGAGAAGCCATCGAGGTTGCCAACAAGCGGCTCCCGTTCTTCAAGGTCGGCAAGGAGCTGAAAGAACGGGTCAATCTGGGTACCCAAGGGGCTACCGCTGGTAAGCCCTTGGAATCACAAGCAGTTACTGCTTCTGCCGGTTCTCCGGACGACGATCCTGACGATTGAATATCTCCTGTCTATCGGACCTCGGTTTTACTACCCATCTTTAAGTCTTAAACCTGCAGACCTATTGACCCTGTGGCGGCCGGGGTGTTAGCGAAACGCCCCTGATTCCGGGCTGCTCCGGGGAACGGTTCAAGGGTGGCTCCGCAGCGGATTTTCTGAACGGAATCGGGAGTTTCCTGCAGGGAACATTACCGCGAACCAGTAGTATGAGGTTGACATGAACATTTGCTGTGTCATCGGACGCACCGACGCAAACACCATTTCCCGCGGCATGGCGCACGGGATAGACCTTTCGGATGGCGCTTTCACTGAACGGCAGACGGTGGCCTCCACGCCCGAAAGCAAGGCGGCAGTCCGCAACCACGCGTTCGTTCTGTCTGCTATCGTGCTTAATCTTTCGAAGAAACTCGGCTTCACGCCCGAATATTTCCTGTTCCCTGGTGCTTTCGTGGGGCTCCGGTCGGGCGACTATGAACTGTTTGTCGATGAACTGCGCGCGGCTTTCTACACCTATCATAACGAGACCAAGGTGATCTTCGGTGTGAATGTCGCACACCCGGACAAGACCTGGACCTCCGAGGCCTGGATGCTCACCTCGGGCCGCCGGTTCGACCTGGATCTCAGGGTCGGGCAGATGCTTGTGGAAGGCACCAAGTTTGCCGCACTCCGTACTCCGCGCCACCGCTGGATCCGCCGTGAATATATCCTGGTGTCCGAAGATGGTACTGCCGGGAAAGGTGCCGAGGTGGATGCCGAGGATGCACAGGGCTGCTCGTATATTTTTAATCCCGCCATTGGCGAGACCGCCCGTCATGGGCACTGGAAAGAAGGTCATGCCGGGCTTCTGGACCGCAACGGTCCCCGGTTCTCGTTCTTTGCACAGACCCTGGCGCTTGATTCTAGCCATGATGGTGCCTGGGCACTCCAGTTGGCTGAAGGCCAGGAGGGTCCGGTCGAGATTGAGCCGTCCGTGAAGGTACCGGCAATCGACGTGCCTGGCGGGCTTGGGCTGGCTTCGGACAAGAATGCGGTGAAGCTCACCCACAAGCTCAAGGTGGAGGCGAGCGTCTTTACGCTCCCCTGATCCGGACGCCCGGTTTCTTCACTCTGGAGACCCCGGCCGTTGTGCCGGGGTTTTTCATGTCTGGTCTGTTTTGACGTCCCGGTACCACGTGTTAGCGTGCGCCGGGCCGGACGCGGCCCAGCGAGGCTTCTGACCGTTTCATGACGACCGAAAAGGACCTTAAGGCCTGGTACCAGTGTATCGACTGTGGTGCCATTTATCCGCTCCTCGATGAGGTGATCTACCGTTGCAAGAAGTGCGGTGGACTCCTGGACGTGGAGCACGATATTGACCGGCTGAAAAGCTACAAAGGTGGCAGGGAGTGGCGCGAACTATTTGATTCGCGCGTGAGCCGCACAAGCTGGCCCTATGGGTCGGGCGTCTGGGGTAAAAAGGAGTGGGTCAACCCGCTCGTCAAGAACGAAAATGTCGTCTCCATGTTCGAGGGCAATTCGAACCTCTTCTGGGCGGACCGGTTTGGCCGTGAAGTGGGCGTTCCCGACCTCTGGATCAAGCAGTGCGGTGTATCTCACACGGGTTCTTTCAAGGATCTCGGCATGACCGTTCTGGTCTCTGCGGTAAAGGAGATGGTTGCCCGCGGTGTGCAGATTCCTGCCGTTGCCTGTGCATCCACCGGCGACACCTCGGCCGCGCTGGCGGCTTACGCGGCGAATGCCGGCATCCGGAGCATTGTGTTCCTGCCGAACAACAAGGTGTCGCTGGCACAGCTGATCCAGCCGGTGGCCAATGGCGCGCTGGTACTCGCCATCGACACGGACTTCGATGGCTGCATGGAACTCGTCCAGAAGATCTGTGTCGAGGAGAATATCTACCTCGCCAATTCCATGAACTCGCTCCGGATCGAAGGCCAGAAAACCGTCGGCATCGAGATCGCGCAGCAGTTCGACTGGGAAATACCCGACTGGATCATCATTCCGGGTGGGAACCTGGGCAATGTGAGTGCACTTGGACGCGGCCTCGAGATGATGATGGAGCTTGGCCTGATCGACCGGCTGCCACGGATCTGCTGTGCACAGGCACAGAATGCGGACCCCCTCTACCGTGCCTACAAGAACGGATTTGAACACTTCGAACCTGTGACGGCGAAACCGACACTGGCGTCAGCCATCCGGATCGGGAATCCCGTCTCGTACAAGCGGGCCGTCCGTGTGCTGAAGAAGTTCGGTGGCATCGTGGAAGAGGCGACCGAGGAAGAACTGGCCAACGCTGCAGCCAGGGTGGATCTCACGGGCACCTTCAACTGCCCGCATACTGGCGTGGCACTGGCGGCATTTCTCAAGCTCGTGGAGCGTGGTGATATCCGGCCGAAGGACCGGGTCGTCATTGTCTCGACGGCGCATGGCCTCAAATTCACTGAGTTCAAGGTTGATTATCACCGGGAACAGATTGCAGGAGTCCTGTCGAAATATTCGAACAGGCCCATCGAGCTTCCCAATGACGCCGAGGCGGTTCGAGGAACGATCCTCGAGCGGCTGGGCGGTTTTCGCAAGGCGAAATAGGCACCATGAGTGACAAGAAACCCGGCATTTCCACCCTGGCGGTTCATGGCGGTGAGTCCCGCAACAAGTCCGCCCATGCGATCACAACGGCAATCCACCAGACATCCACCTATGTGTTCAGGGACACGCAGGAACTCTGCGATTACATGGACGGCAAGCTGGACCGGATGGAGTACGGCCGGTATGGCAACCCCACGACCCGGGCAGTCGAACTGAAGCTGGCGGCACTGGATCATGCAGAGGATGCGCTCCTTTTCCCGTCCGGCATGTGCGCCACGACCACCACACTCATGGCGCTCATGAAGCAGGGCGACCACATGATCCTCACGTCGGACTCATACCGGCGGACGCGGCAGTTCTGTCTCCAGATCCTGTCAAAATTCGGCGTGGAGACCTCGATTGTGGATCCGCGGGACTACGCCGCACTGGAAAAGGCCATCACCCCGAAAACCAAGCTGCTCTGCTCGGAGTCGCCGACGAACCCGTACATGAATGTCATCGACCTTCCGAAGGTCGTTGAAATAGCGAAGCGGCACCGGATCAAGGTCGTGATTGATTCGACCTTTGCCACGCCGTTCAACCAGACACCGCTCGATTACGGAGTGGATCTCGTGCTCCATTCGGCGACAAAATATCTGGGGGGCCACAACGACCTGCTCGCTGGCGTCATCTGCGGAAAGAAGGATTTCGTTGACGGGATCCGGAAGTTCCAGGGCATCCTGGGTGGTATCCCCGATCCGCAGGCGGCCTATCTTCTGATCCGGGGCCTTAAGACCTTCCCGCTCCGGATGGAGCGGCAGAACGCCTCGGCGCTGGCCATTGCGCGTTATCTGTACAAACACCCGAAAATCTCGATGGTTTACTATCCGGGGCTTGAGCATCACCACAACTACGCAGTGGCAAAGGCCCAGATGTCGGGCTTCGGGGGTGTAGTCTCTTTCGAGGTGAAGGCGACGCTCGAGCAGATCTCGGCGTTCATCGACCACTGCAAAATACCCTACATAGCCCC
>CAZSFB010000168.1:0-6409 GCA_964606035.1 uncultured bacterium
CGGTCACAGATGATTTCGATGTCGGGAAGGATGTGGGTGCTGAAAAATACGGTTTTTCCCTTTTTCCTGTTCAGATCCCGGAGCAGATCGCGGACTTCCTTGCGGCCAATCGGGTCAAGGCCCTCCATTGGTTCATCGAAAATAGCAATATCCGGATCACTGATGAGGGCTTGGGCGATTCCGATCCGTTGCAGCATGCCTTTTGAATATTTCCGGAGCTCAAGTTTTCTGGCATGGGAAAGGCCCACGAGGTTGAATAGTTCTGATATCCTCTGGGTCCGGATTGCTCCAGGAATCGAATGGAGCCTGCCGATGAAATCGAGAAATTCCTCGCCTTTCAAATGGTCATAAAAATAGGGATTGTCGGGCATGTATCCGATCCGGGTCCTGCTCGACGCTTTTCGGGCATCCTGCCCGAAAATTTCAATCCTGCCTTTCTCATAGGTCAGGAGTCCGAGCAGGCATTTAAGGGTTGTTGTCTTGCCAGCTCCATTTGGCCCCAGAAAACCGACGCATTCGCCCGCTTGGATGCTAAAGGTCAGATCGTTGATGACAGTTTTCCGGCGCATCCAGAAACCGGTTCGAAATATCTTGGTCAGGTTTTCGACGCGGATAACGTTATTGCTCATCGGTTGATCGCTTTCTGGATTTCATTGCGAAGGTCCTCAGTGAACCACGCAAGCTGATCTCCAGCTGACTCTAAGCAACTGGGGCTCTCAATCTTCATGATAAACTCATTGATCAGTTTTGCCCTGTCTTCAGGTGGCAGGGTGGTTCGCTCGAAATATGCCAGGAACTCACGAACCAGGTTTGCTTTGCGAAACCCGAAAGGGGTTGAACAGTAGGCGCCCAGTAGCAATTCCATGGCGGCAGCCGGATCTGAATCGTTCATGATACCGGCAGCAATCCGCGCTGCATAATCAGGGGCTAGAGGTCGTTGGCTGGCGATGGCAAACCATTTTGCGGCACTTTCGCGGTCTTTTTTATCGCTGAAATAGATCATGGCGACTGTCAGAGGAGCTTCAAAATTGTCAAATTCCGTAGAAGCCCGCTTCATGATCTCCAATGCTTTGTCCTGGCCGTATGCATCCTGCATTCGCAGGAAGAATGCGCTCGCCTGGTAAGCGCCATAGAGCCTGGGATCAAGTATGTTGATAATGTGTGCCGTGTTGGACACCCAGTTCAGATATGATTGGGGCTCCGGCTTCCAGCTTATGGTACCTATCATGTGTACGAATAACAGGCTTGAGACAGCCTTGTCGTAGCCCAAGGCAAGATACCGGAATAATTCCGGCTTCGGGAGTAGATATGAAACGGGGGGTTCACCGAAATACAGGGCATCCAGCCGCCGGTTAGCCTGCACGGATATCCCAAGCAGCAATACTGCCAGTGCCAGCGCAACAAAACGGCCCATCTTGCCAAGCATTAGAATCCAGTCTTAACAACCTGATGAGATTCTTCAATATCGGCCGTCTGACAATTGGTGCGGCAAGGGGAGACTTAATGAATCTTTATATTTTCTGTGATGGAGCCGCACGGGGTAATCCGGGGCCAAGCGGTGCCGGGGCAGTATTGAAAGATGAGCGGGGCCGGATTGTTGCGGAAGTAGTGGCGTATCTAGGGGATTCACGTACCAATAACGAGGCAGAGTACGAGGCGCTCATACTCGCCCTTGAAAAGGCTCGCGAGCTTGGAGCGACTGGTGTGTTCTGCCGAGCGGACAGCAAGCTGGTCGTTGAGCAGACCCTTGGCCGCTGGAAAGTGAAAATGCCCCATCTTCAACCACTGAGGAATCGTGCTGCCGAGCTGTTTCAGAGCTTTTCCAGGTCGGACTTCAGGCATATTCCACGTGAGCAGAACCGCGAGGCGGATGTTCTTGCCAACCGGGCTATCGATGAGTCTTCGCGAGGGGCACATTCGAGATGAAGATGCTTGTCACTGGTGCAGGGGGGCAGCTGGGCAGCGACCTCACAGCCGGGGTGCCGGAAGGACACTTTGTCGTTGGGCTTGGGCACAAGGATCTGGATATTTCCCGGCCAGAAGTTATTGGTCCGGTCCTTGACGTACACAGGCCGGATGTCTTGGTCAACTGTGCCGCATTCACCGCAGTAGACTTGTGTGAGTCTGAGCGAGACCGGGCCCTGGAGATCAACGGCCTGGCTCCGGGATATCTTGCAGAGGAGACTCGCCGCAGGGGGATCCGGTTTGTTCATATTTCCACCGATTATGTTTTCAATGGTGCTGCACGATCCCCCTATGCCGTTGATGATCCAATTGACCCCAGATCTGAATATGGTCGGTCCAAGGCGGAAGGTGAACGGCGGGTCCTGGCAGCCAACCCGGAGGCAGTGATTGTGAGAACGGCCTGGGTTTACGGTCCGGGGAAGAATAATTTTCCTTGGAAAATCCTTTCGCGAGCTGTCAGCAACGAGATTTTGAGGGTTGTTGATGATCAGAGGGGGTCTCCCACGTGGAGCCGCGAACTTGCCCATGCGCTATGGCGGCTTTCCGGCCGTCGGGATATCAATGGAATACTGCATTGGACCGCTTCGGGTGACTGCACGTGGTATGAATTTGCCATTTCGCTGGTGGAAGGAGCCCGACGACGAGGGGTCAAGCTGGCCGTCAATTCCATTGAACGGATCAGCTCTTCGGCTTTCGCTGCCCCAGCTTCCCGGCCGTCCTATTCTGTGCTTTCGCTGGACCGGTGGAACCGGCTGTTCCCGGACTGCATACCCTCTCATTGGACTGATCAGATGAATAGGTATCTGGATTGGCTTGTCCGGGGGAACCCTCAAGCTTTTCTTTTGTAACCCTCCCGTTCAGTATCGGCTTCAGCCTGCGGTTGGCTTGAATACAGCCGTGGAAGGTTGTCAGGGTTCTCCCGCGACCGGAAGAAGGAATCATGTCAGACGAGCAGCATACGAACGCCGAACCACCCAAACAGCCTGATCCGTTTGATATCAGCGGGCGGAGGGATTTCGGGATCATTACCCTGGTGGTCCTGTTTCTCGTGCTTGGCGGTTCAGCACTATACCTCTTCACCAGCCGGGATTCTCAGGGATCAGGTCCTGCCAAAGGGCCGGAACTGGGGCCGGACGACGTGGCCAGTGTTGGCGCAAAAATGATCAAAAGAGGGGATGTGGAGCATTTTGTAAGAGAAGTGTACCCCGTCCTTTCACAAGGAGGCACACAGGCTCCCCCTGAAATGCTCAAGCTTCAGCTCGCACAGGATGAAAATTTCTGCAGGCAGTTTTTAGGGCAGATGTTCATCCGGGAATCGGTCATTCAGTACGCCACTTCGCAGGGCCTATTCGAAACGGAGGAATTCCGGAAGAAGCACCAGGAACAGGTGGAGACGATTGCGGTAGGAGAAATGCTGCAACGAATGATGCAGGTTTCACCTTCCGAGGCAGAAATGCGAAAATTCTGGCAGGAGGACAAGCGTTGGTTCACCGGCAATGGCCAGAAAGCATCCTTTGATGAAGCAAAGCAGATGATTCCGACTGCAATGGGGCGGCAGAAACTTCTGGATTATCTGGAGTCAGTGCGAAAATCCCAGGAGTTAACACCTCCGAACTGGGATGGGCCTGTCATTTCAACAGTAACTGTAGGGGACCGCAAGGAAGATATAACGATGGTCCGGTTCGAGGAGGAAGCCTCTCGCTTTCCCGACGAACAGCAGGCCGACCTGCGAACGCCCCAGGGACGTGACAAGCTGCTCCGGCAGATCGCTGATCGATTATTGATCGTCGAAGATGCCCGGCGTCAGGGATTTGACCGTAACCCCAAGGTACTGGTTGCATCTGAACAGATTCGTCCGAATGTTGCTGCCGAGTTGCTCGCCCGTTCGGTTCTGGGGACTGGATTCGAAAAGCAAATTGAGGAGAAGTACGAGCAGGTGAAGACAAGGCCGGAATATCGCAATGCCAGATACCATGTGGCTCATATTCTGGTTCGCATGCAGGAGCCGATTTCAGAAGATGACAAGAAGCGGGCCGAGGAGCGCATTGCTTCAATACGGCAGCGGATTCTCAATGGTGAGGATTTCGCAAAAATAGCGATGTCCCAGTCCGATGATACTGCCAGCGGCGCAAAAGGCGGTGACCTGGGGGTGCGTACCCATTCTGAGCTGATACCGGAATTCGCAAATGCGATCGCCGGTCTCGGCAAGGGAGAGATCAGCGGGGTTATCCGCACAGACTTCGGACTGCACGTGGTAAGAGCCCTGGAGGATCCGCAGTTTTCGGATGATCCCGTCCTGGCAAAGGCGATTATCCGAAGGGAACTCATGCGCGAAGGGTTCCAGATGGCCGAAGTCAAAGCCAAAGAGTCCTTCCCCATTTTTGTGAATGATCCAGTTGCTCTGAGCACTTGCGGCATTGACCCAAGCCACCCCCGCCATAGTCCGGGTGACGGCCTCTCACTGGAAGATCTTGCCCATGAGCAGGAGATGAGCGCACCTGCGGCTCCCTGAGAGTCACGGCCGGATGGTTTTGACGACCCGGAGATAGTTCTCGCCCAGAACTTTCTGGATTCTGGAAATATTCCATTTCCGGTCCAGCATGATCTGGACCAGCTTTGGAAGCCCACCGATATCATGGAGCTCTCTCGGGATCAGAATGAAGCCGTCAAAATCGGAGCCAAGGGAAACATGATCGTCCCCAGCTATCCGGATTATATGTTCCATGTGGTCCACAACGCGTGACAGGGGACAGTCACTCCATCGACTATCCAGAAAAGCAGGTTGATATATCACGCCGATGGTTCCTCCGTGGGCAGCGACCGCCTTTATCTGTGCATCATCAATGTTTCGCCAGATGTCTCTGACGCTCCTTACACCAGTATGCGACACGATGAAGGGTAGTGACCGATCGTGGGTTTTCACCGCATCAAAAAAACCCCGGTAACTGATGTGAGAGAGATCCACAAGAATCCGCCGCTCATTCATCTTGTGGACAAAATCCTTTCCGAATGCAGTCAGATGCTTGCCCGGATGTCCAGTGGCATTTGATGCACCGATGCGGGACTGGGTGAAATGTACAAGTGTAATGCGGTGGAGGAGGTCCTCTGGTATCCTGTCGAGATCAGAGACATTCCAATCGAGGGCCTGTCCGCCCTGAATCGAAATCCAGCACCCAGTCAGCCCCATTTTTCGAGCAGTTCTGTATTCAGATTCGGTGCGAACGAGCGCAAGCTCTTCAGGATGTTTCCGGATCTCTGCTGCCAGCCGGCGGATATTGCTGAATGCTATCCGTGGCCGGGACCAGGGGAGTCGCAGTGGATTGGTCGTGATATCCCAGACTACCCCTCCCATCTGTGCTTCCCTTGTCCTGGGGAAATCCACCTGGTTGAGGAGTGGTGATCCGGGTATATGGGAAGTATGGGGCTGATCAAGCCGGTAGCCGAAAAGTCGGGTCCAGATAAATGAACAGGTATGAAGGTCGATGACTTCGGAATCCAGATAGATGTGAACCGCTTCGGCCGAAATGCTGAGCCTCTTTGCCCAGAGTTCTGGATCGTTTCTATAGTTTTTGTAATGCAGCATCTGTCAGTACGAGATTTAGATTACATCCGGCTGTTTCAGAATGGAGTGTATTAACTTTTCCTTTCCGCTGGGTGCATATGGTTCTCCATACCGCTTTATGGATAATATACTGCGGTACCAGAGATGAACATTTTGAGAAAAACCCGGGCAATATTTTTATTGCTGGCATTTCTGGCCAGCTCGTGTGGCGGTGACGGAAGTGGAGAGCCTGATGGTGGTGGAGATGTAATCCCTCCACCGAACGCCGCCCCCGCGACTACAGACTTGTCGGGTTTGACGATTCGAAACTTCCCTTTTGCCGGGTACCTGCCCGGATCCGATCTTGATGGTCCCGTACGCACTTTCAGCATTGTCTCAAATGGCGCCTTCGGAACGGCGACGATAACAAACACCTCTACCGGCGAATTCGTATACACACCGGATGAGGATGCTACTGGCGCTGATTCCTTCACTTTCATGCTTAGCGACTCTTTGCTCGAATCAAATGTATCGACGGTTGTCATTGATGTCCGGTATTCCTTCGAGTTGCGTCGTGGGACGCTTGCCGGGGACCCGGCGGTATTCACTGTGCAGTTGCCCCCGTCTGCAGTGTCCCCTGGACTTGTGCTGTCTCCATCTGGAGTGCCCGGAGAGTTTGGCTGTGCAACGGCATTGATTTCGTCATCGCAGTTTGAAGTATCATGTTTCCCCCTCTCTGATGCGTCTGCCGCACCGACTGAGGTTGTACTGACCGGGACAGGCGTTTCCGGCGATTGGTCAGGCGAGGTTCTTCTGCAGGTATCTGACCGGTCGACTGATGTTTTGCTTACGCCGGTGTCCCCGCTGCCCCTCGTTGTCATAGAGGGCCTTGGGCCGTCCATC
>CAZSFB010000169.1:0-6408 GCA_964606035.1 uncultured bacterium
GGCGGCTCAAGCTGGATCATCGCACGGAAAGGCACGGTGCCTGGGCGATCCGGACTTATTATTCCGGTGTCGAGCAGCAGGCCCCCGATGCATTCGAGATATGCTGGGACCGGGAACTGCTTCCCGCCTACGGGTGGTTTTTCCCGATGGAGAATAACCGTGCCAATGTCGGGCTGGGGATCCGTGAGGACGATCTCCGTAAGTCGGGGAAGAAGCTGCCGGAACTGTTCGAGGAGTTTGTAACCCAGAACCCCCGCATGCAGAGGGAATTACGCAACGCAAAGCCCGAGGGGAGGCCCCGGGGTCATTACCTGCCGTTCGGATCATTTGTGGATGATCTGGTGGGGGATCGGGTGATTTTCACGGGTGACGCAGCCGGGTTTATCCACCCGCTCACGGGCGAGGGCATCGAATACGCGATGGAATCAGGTGAGGCCGCTGCGAACACCCTTCTGGCAGCTCTGGCCCAAAACCCGGAAACCCGGTTCAGCATGAAGGAGCTCGCACCATACGGTGATGAGTGCAATCGGCGGTTCGGGCATACCATGCGGACCGGCTATACGATGCAGCGGCTGTTCCGGTTCCCTCGTCTCGTCGAGCGGAGCATGCGGCTTGCCGTCCGCGATGAGAATGTCCGGCGTCAGTTTGCCGATATCCTGATCGGTGACGGAAAGAGAATCGGATTCGGACTCTATCGCAAGGTACTGCTAGGCTTCTGAGCGCATCGCTTTTCAGGGTTTCTTAGTGGCTCTGGTCCCCGCCGCCCCTTCGGCTGCCGGCGGGTCGGCCGGTACCGGCGGTTCGTTTGGCCGTGTGGCGATGGTGAACTTTGTTGCCGCGCCGGATCCGTCCGCCGGGGAGAGTTCCACCGACAGGGGGCTGTCAATCACGTCGAGCAGCCACTGTGCATCTTTGGGTTCCCAGTCACGGATCCGGTAGAGAACCGACGAGATGGCAAACCGGCCGCCCTTCATCTCGTCCAGCGTATCCACCTTGAAGCCGATTTCGTGTACACCGGGGAAGTTTTCCGGTGGGTTGTTCTTTTTGTCGTCGTCTATGACCTGTGGAGCGTATTGGGTGGGAACGTTGTAGCCCGGCACCACCCGCGAGAAGAACCCTGAGTCCTTCTTTTCGCCGAGCCCATAGACCGCACCCCAGACATACGGGATCCGGCCGAGGACTTCCTGGGAGGGCTCTGTCTTCGGCGTTCCATCAAAGACAATACCCTTGGTGTATGAGCCGGTATAAAACTTTGCGCCTTTTACGGCGTCGTTGTAATCCGCGTAAACTGCGAAGCCGCCTTTCGGAGCCACAGTCGCCAGATCAAACGGCAGCTTGCCCGTGATCGCGACCTCGAAGTGGTCCGGATAGAAAACGAGCTCTGTGTCGAAACGCACCGACGGGATCATGGCGATTGTATAAGAGTTCTTCGTCCGGCGGATCACCCGGACCGGGCCGTCCACAGCACCGTGATAACGGCTGGTCCAGTCGCACTCGTTCGTCGTCACATGGAAAAATCCGAATAGCTTTACCCAGCCCCGGACCTTCAGGCGGTCCATGATATTGAGGACGTTCTGGGTGCCGGAGTCCCTGATAGCAAGGTAATCGAACGTGAGCTGGCAGTCCCGGGCGAGCCGGAACCCATATCCCTCTGCTGTCACGATCAGGCCCTCGCCAGGGTCATCCAGGCTTACCAGCTTTGCATTCGAGAGGCTCAGAGATCCCGGATTCCGGAACAGGTAGGCATAGGCGGTTCCGCCGCCCTTCGGGTCGGTGACCTTGACCTCGATGGCGTCGGCACCGAGTTTTTGCCGGGCTTCGGTGGAAAGGCGCGGGCCGGTATGGCGGGCCAGAAAGACAATCTCGTCGTTTGCATCCATCACGCCGGGAGTCCCGTCATGTCCGGCACCCGGGCCCAGGCTGTACACAAAGGCATTATTCTTGTCGTCGCGCTCGTCTACCTGAAAGGGAATCGGTTTCAGCTGGCCGGATTGACGGTCCACAGCCCCGGCCCTGACAGATTTTGCCGGCGTATTCAGGAAGGCGGGCAGGGTTTTCCCGGTGAGAATCACCGGCTCATAAAAACGGGCGAGGGAAGGGGGTTCTGCCGGTGCAGCCTCTACCACCGGAAGCTCAGGACCTTGGGCTGCAGCGGGGAGAATGATAAAAGGGGCGGCGGCTACTGCCAGTGACAGGGCTGCCAGAACCGGCAACCTGATACGTCCAGATCCGATCACGTAATTCCCTTTCCCGTCCCGGGGGCTTTCCCTGTTCCCTGCCCTCCGGGGGGAGAATCCGGGTGGTCGGGGTGAGAGGATTCGAACCTCCGACCCTCTGCTCCCAAAGCAGATGCGCTACCAACTGCGCTACACCCCGTTCGAGGGATTCCGTTTAACATACACAAGGTTTGGCGACTAGGGACCGGGCCTCCGGATAACCGCCCAGTAAATGAACGGAATTCGGGCACTTTGTTCTGTTTTGCCTATGAATTTCGTGTCGAAATGTAAGCGCGTGTCATAAACCTGGGCGGATTCGTGTCATAAACAGGTTTTGGGGCGGTTTCAGTTTTTGGGGCCGTGGGTTTCAGTTTTTGGGTGGCTGGGCCGGTTCCGGTTTCAGTTTTGAGGCGGTCACAGCGGTCGCCAAAGACCGAGACCCCCGGCACCGGGGTGTCCGGCTTGGGGGTCTCTTCTGGTTTTAGGTTTCTGGTTCAGGGACCGGCCGGTTCAGGGCCGGTCAGGAGTCAGGGGTGAACGTGATCCAGGCGGAGCCGTTCCAGCCCTCGAACTTTTCGCTCGTAGAGTTCCAGCGGAAGTATCCAACCGGTGGGGTCACCGGGCGGCTGGCGTCGGACCCAGCCCGTTGCGGCGAGAAGGCGGCACCCACCGTGCCGTCATAGCCGGAGCCCGACAGGTCCGCCAGGGAATCCTGGTCGAGCAGGATGTCCCACTGCCGGTCGCCGGGGCCAACGATGGCGTCGGCGGCCGCGTTGCTTCCGAACAGGATCACGGCCCGGTTCGAGCCCTCTTCCATGTCACAGAAGATCGAACCCTCGCCCAAAGCGCAGTTCCTGAAGATGAATGTCGGCTGGCTCGACGCGCCGGTTGCCTGGAGCACGCCGCCGCCGGAACTGTTGTCGAAGGCGCAGTCCTCGAAACCGATGACCGTCTGTCCGGGATCGGACATGTCATAAATGATCCCCCCACCAGAAGCATGGTTGCCCATGAACCCCACGCGGGCGGCCGTGACCCGGCCGCTGATCGTGTAGGGGCTGGCCAGGGTGACGATATGGCGCTGGTTGCCCGCGGACTCGAGCCTGAGTTCCAGCGGCTGGTATTCTACCGGGTCGGACCCGGGAATTTCCAGAATGCCATCCAGGTCCAGATTTTCGTCCAGCGTGACATTGCCGAGCAGGATCACCCGCACCCGCCGCGTGGTGAGCGGCAGCCGCCGGAGGCGGCCCCTGAGATCGCTGAACGATGCGCAATGACCGGCGGCGTAAACTCCTGACGGGCCGCCGAGCGTGAACGTCACCTCGCTCGACCGGAGCGGCGCGATTCGCAGGTCCCGGTTGCTGTCGGAGCCTCCGACCCCATGCGGCTCGCCATCGATCAGGGCGAATCCGCTGAGCGCGGTGCCGTATTCGAAAGCCTCCGGCGTACCGGCCGTGAACCCCTCCTCGCCACTCATCACTGAGCCCCACCGCTGGGACTGGACCCCCGCCAGCCACGCGATGGCGACACTGCCCTGATCAACGAATGCGATCTCCCGGACGGGGTTGTAGTTGCCGTAAACAGCGTCCGTGACCCGGCGAAGCAGCACACGGTCGCGGCTGAGCACGTCCGGCGTCCCGGTGGTCGGCGGCGTGACGAACAGTGCGATGAACTGGTTTTCACCCGTCAGCCCCAGCACAATGCCGGTCTGCGAGGGACCGTCCGGATCCAGCCGGACGAGGTCCTCGATCCGGACCACCCCGGCCACGGGCACATCCAGAGTGCCAGTGTAGATCATCGTCGCAGGCGGATTGGCCGCCGACCCGTAGAGATCCCAGGCCCCTTCAGACTTCTGGTAGAGGTCGCCGGTGGTGGTGTGCACGTAGAGGTCACCGTCCGCACCGTCGCCGTTGTCGGGCGATGTCGGCCCAGACAGAACTGTCGGGAACGGCTCGGAAGAGGTGTCGAAAATCTGCATCCAGGACCCGGTGAGAATTTTACGCACCACCCTGAACGTGCCCGACTCAGTATAGTAGCGGACATCGCCGAACTGGCCGTCCTCCGGACCCGGAGGAGTATCCGATTCGCTGACCGTGATTTCGTAGCCGCCAGCGAATTCGCAGGTGCCAAGCCTCACGAGGGCCCCGAGCGCCGGGAACTCGCGGTCCGCGAACTGGCCGGACTCGCCGCTTCCGCCGCCGGGTTCGCCGGGTTCACCCGGAGCGCCCCTGAACTGGCCGATCAGGACGTATTCGCCTTCCTGCTTCTGGTAGAGGTCCCACTGGGGGGACGCCGTATCGACGGCGAGATCGCCGTTCACGCCGAGCGAATCACTGGGCTCGCCCTCGACGAACCGCATCTGGAAGCCGCCCGTTCCGGACGCGGCGATGGGATGCCAGGCCCCGTCCAGCCACATGTAGAGCGCCGGAGCGCCGGACGGTCCGGAGGCCACCGGGCGCACGTCGCGCTCGCGGTTGCCCGCTTCGGGCAGGCCCTCGACAGTGGTGACGGCGTCTCGCCAGCCGCGCTGGAATCCGGGTGCGCTCGTGGTTCTCATGCCTGCTGTCTCCTGTAAATGAAGACGCCGTGAAGGGTCTGGCCTTCGTCCATTTGGCCGGTCTCGCGGAGCCGGATCCGGTCCGGCACCTTGTCGATCTGGATTTCGTCGCGGGCCGCCGAGAGCACGATCTCTCCCTCGCCGTCCTCCATCGGCTTCCAGACGCCGTGTGTCGTGTCGGCGTCCATCGCCGCCGGGCTGGCGAAAAGCTGTTCCGACGGAGTGTCCGGATGCACGTCGTTGTACCGGAGGTCTGTGCCCTCCAGCGCCAGTTCCGCGCCGTAAAAGTCGCTGTAGCTATCACCGCCGCCGTAGATCTGGATGCGAACCTCGTCCGCCTGCGGCTGGCTCAGCACGGCGACACCGTTTTTCTGCAGGCTGAAGGGCTGGCGCTCGTTCACGAACATGGTGCTATTTCCTCGCCTGGCTGGACCGGTCTTCCACGATCCCGAGCTGGATGAACGCCCGCTGCAGGTCCGACCGGAGGCCTTTCAGTTCGCCCGCGATCTCCGCCATCCCCTGCTCGACCGGCCGGACCCGGAGCTCGATGTAGGCCATCGTCGCCGCCCAGTTGACCGCGAACGACGCCGCGAGCACCGCCACGAGGTGCTTCCACTTCACGAAGATTTCCGGCGCGTCGAGCGGCGGACGGCCGGGGTTTCCGGATGCGGCGGCGGATCCGTGCATGTACATGCTCAGAAAATCCTCATGACATACTGGAAGCCCCGGTAGGCCGGGATGTTGTTCGAGGTGGATACGGAGTGCGTGTGCGCCGTGAGGCGGTTGTTGTCGACTCCTGGGCCTGGGACGATGGAGGTGTTGTTCTCGATGACCGTCTGGCCCGGCGTCGAGGTCGAGGGGTTCGTGCCGGTCGTGTGGCTATGCGTGTCAGAGCCGCCGGACGGCGTCGAGCCGATCTCGGCCCCGGAGGCCGCGCCGCGGGCGATACGCCCTGTCATGTCCGGCACCGCGAGCCCGTGGAAGGGCGAACGCGGCTCGCTCACCGTGCCGCCCGTGAGCGCCATCCAGTTCGGAGGCAGGTCGTCGGCGCTTCCCTTTTTGATCCAGGGCACCGGCATCCCGATGGGGAGCGCCAGCGCGTCGTCATCCAGCGGTTTCGCCGGGTGGGTGATCGTCACGGTCCCGGTCCCGTTCGTCGCCCAGTTGCAGAGGAAGAACCGGTCGGGGTCGGCCACCGAGCGGACACCGTTCGTCCAGCTGAATTCCGCTACACCATTCTGCCCGCCGGTGACGAGGGCGAACGTTGGTCGGTGCGTGGCCGGGTCGAAGCCGGTGCGGTGCAGATAGAGCCCGCCCGAATCGCTCGTCGGCAGGTCGTCCTTGTCGAGGTTTTCGGCCGGCTCAAACCAGTAGCCGCCCACGAGGATCCGGGTTCCGGCGGGCACACGGATGGTGTTCGCCGCGGGCGCGGTGACGGGGCTTCCGGCGAACATGCGGTTGCCGAAGAGCCGGTAAAGCTCGGCGGCCCTGCGGGCATGGGCCCGGTTTCCGGAATCGCGCAGGTCGGCACCGAAGCCGTCCGAGAGCTGCTGCATGACCGCCTCGACGCGGCGGTGAATAGCGCGGGGCACCTTGTTGTCTGAGGAATCCTCCGCGCCGCCCTCGACCGGGTCGGTG
>CAZSFB010000170.1:0-6383 GCA_964606035.1 uncultured bacterium
TTCCGAGCATTTCTGGAGGAAGGTGAGTTCCGCCGCGAGTTCCCGCTCAAGTTCTCCGCAGGTCGAGGGAATTTCGTCACGGCTTTTGTCACTGCATCCCGCCGGGAGGCAGGCAATCACTACGGTCATGACAATCGCGAGCATTTTCAGGCTGATCCAGACCGGTCTGTCACCACTCGATATCAAGGGTAATCGTATCCTTTCCGGTGCCGATCCGGAGCTTTCCGCCGGAAACCCCCTCTGGAATCTCGGCGGCATACTCGGGCCCTCCCTTCGGGACGAGCTTGAGAAACTCTCCCGTTCCGGTCTGGAGCGATACGGATTTCACTGGCACGGCCGGCCCCTGGCTGGTGGCGAGACTCCGGATCCAGAGCCGGAGATTGCTTTCGGACTTCAGCACCTCAGCGGCAATTCCCGACGAATACCAGATCCGGCCGTCGTTGGCGGCGAGCCGCTGGGGGTCGGGACTCACCTGAACCAGCGCCGATGTGACTCCATCAAAGGGACATTCGGCGAAGAAGATTCTTCCGGACAGGCCGTCGGTAATCGCAGACGACAGTTCACCGGTGGCAAAATAGGCGCCGTCCTTCGCCCGGCGGAAGTCCGCCACGGTCATGGCGTCCGACGACATGAAGGAGAACCGGCGGCACTCAGGTTTCAGGTCCACCGGTTTTCCGGCCGCGTCCAGAATATAGATCCGCTGTTCGTCAGCCTTCAGGACCAGTTCCAGAATGGCCGCACCGGCCGGCAACAGGAGGCCGCCACTGGTGGCCACGAGTGTCGGAGCTTCCGCCTCCACCGTCAGCGTTTCCTCGTGATCGCCGGCGGCTGAACCACCGGTGATCACGATGGTTTCATCAGTACGGTCTTTCTCGGATTTTGGAGCTTCGGCCTTCTGCCCGCAGGCCGGGGCAACAAGCAGGATGGCGGCAGTGACTAACGAAAAGGTGCGGGTCATTCAGGTCTACTTCGCTTTCTCTAAAGGGTGATGGACTGGCCGGCAGTTAGCGCCGGTTCAGGCGGACATTTCCAGATCATCGTCGCGGTAGGGCCTCGGCGGCGCGGGCAAATCCCGGTCCAGCGGAATGGCCCAGTCCACGAGTGCCTGCGCCAGTTTTTCGATCTCCGCGTCAGACTCAGGTACCCGTTCCGGCTTGAACAGAGCGGCAATAGCCCGTACTCCAGCGTCCGTGCTGATACAGCAGTTGTGCTTGCGTGTCATCTCACGCGTACGGATCAGGGTCAAAGCCCCGACCCGTTCGATCAGCCTGCCTTTGCGGTCCTGACTCATAAAAACAGCGGTTCTCCGGATGTTTTATCAGCTAGAACGGCGTAAAAAATCCGATTGCCGAGTTGCGTCAACACAAGGTAACAATAGCACGACAGTTGCGTTGCGGGTATCGGGCGCGTGTCCCGACGGCGCGGCTGCCGGGGAGAGCGAGCGGAATGATTCACGGGCATTTGCATCCGGATTTCTGGCGCGTGGGCCGGATGTTCGAGAGACAGCTGAAAAATTTCAGTGGCGGTGCGGCCGTCTGTGTCTATCACCAGGGTGAGAAGGTGGTGGATATCTGGGGTGGCACGATGGACGCCAGGGGCACACCTTGGCACGAGGACACGATGGCCGTGTCGTTCTCGACGACGAAAGGCATCGCGTCCACGGCGCTTCATGTCTGCGCGGACCGCGGACTCATCGACTACGACGCACCGGTCTGCAAATACTGGCCGGAGTTCGCCCAGCAGGGAAAGCATGACGTCACTGTTCGCCATGTAATGACCCACCAGGCGGGTCTCTACGGCATTCGCAGGATGATTGACCACGCGGGCCACATGCTCGACTGGGAACACATGGTCGAAAAGCTGGCGGGCTCGAAACTCCAGATGAAACCCGGATCGGGAAGCGCCTATCACGCACTCACCTATGGCTGGCTTGTGGGCGAACTGGTGCGGCGTGTATCCGGGAAGCCGATCGCGGAGTTCCTCCAGACGGAAATTGCCCGGCCGCTGGGTCTCGACGGCCTCTATATCGGTGTGCCGAAGTCCGAACTGCACCGGGTGTCGCAGCTCGTGGGCGCAATGGAGAGCATGAAGAAAGTGGTTCGTGACGGCCGCCCCGGCGAGAAACACCGCAACGGGACTCCGCTGTCACACCGGATCATCGGCAGCTTCGGCGCCACATCCCGGATCTTCCATGCACTTGCCGCGAAGGGTGCCACCCATTTCGACTTCTCCGCGCCGGAATCGGTCATAGCCTCCATCCCGGCGGCGGGCGGAGTCTTTACGGCCCGGTCGCTGGCAAAACTCTACGCCGCACTCTCCAATGGCGGTGAACTCCACGGTACCCGGATCCTGTCAAAGGAGACCTGGCGAAAGCTAACCGAGGTCCAGCATCGCGGCGTGGACCGGGTGATCCCGATCGACATGCAGTGGCGGCTGGGTTACCACGCGGCCTTCACGACAAGGGGTATCCTGCGTGAGGGGTTCGGCCACTACGGGTTCGGGGGATCCGGTGGTTTCGCCGATCCGGAACATCATCTCGCCGTCGGCATGGTGCTGAACGGAGACGTGGGTTCGAACCTGCTCGGCGACCTGCGGATTATCCGTGTCGCCGGCCAGGCGGTTCAAAGTGCCAGAGAGCACAGGCGCGGACGGCGGCGGATCGCCGCCCGGCGGGAACTGAAACTGGCCGCATCGGCCTGAAAAGGACTTTTTCCATGATTCACGGACACCTGCACCCGGATTTCTGGCGCGTTGGCCAGGCGCTCGAAAAGCAGCTTCAGGAGTTCCCGGGCGGCGCAGCCGTCTGCGTCTACCACGGCGGTGAAAAGGTCGTGGACATCTGGGGCGGGACGATGGATGACAAGGGTACGCCCTGGCACGAGGACACGATGGCCGTGTCGTTCTCGACGACGAAAGGCATCGCGTCCACGGCGCTTCATGTCTGCGCGGACCGCGGACTCATCGATTACGACGCCCCGGTCTGCAAATACTGGCCGGAGTTCGCCCAGAAGGGGAAACACGATATCACGGTCCGTCACGTCATGACCCACCAGGCGGGTCTTTACGGCATCCGCAAGCTCATTGATGACGCCCGGAACATGCTCGACTGGGAACACATGGTCGAGAAGCTGGCCGCCGCCCAGCCGATGATGAAACCTGGAACGGGAAGTGCCTACCACGGCATCACCTACGGCTGGCTCGTGGGTGAACTGGTCCGGCGGGTTTCGGGCAAGACCCTGCCTGAGTTCCTGCGTACCGAGCTTGCCGAGCCGCTGAAACTCGACGGTCTCTATATAGGTGTGCCGTCCTCGGAGCTTCACCGGGTATCGCGGCTCGTTTCTTCAATGAAGTCCGCCACACCGAAGCCGAAAAAGTCAGGGAGTGGGAAAAAGCGAAAGCCCAATCTCCAGCAGCAGATACTGGGGCGCATCCCGCAGCTGGCCCGCATGGCCCATGCGCTCGCTCCGCGCGGCATCGGCAAGTTTGATTTTTCCGACCCGGAGGTCGTCCAGGCGTCCATTCCCGGTGCGGGCGGGGTTTTTACGGCCCGGTCGCTGGCGAAACTGTACGCCGCGCTTGCCAACGGCGGTGAACTCCACGGGGTCCGGATCATGCAACGCGAAACCATCGAGAAGGCCGCCAGGGTCCAGCTCCGCGGAGTGGACAAGGTGGTTCCGATCGACATGCAGTGGCGGCTCGGGTACCACATGGCCGGTACCACCAAGGGAATCCCGAAGGGAGCCTTCGGCCACTACGGATTCGGCGGCTCGGGGGCGTTTGCCCACCCGAAGCGCAACCTTTCCGCGGCGATGGTGCTGAACGGCGGCGTGGGGTCCTCGCTCACCGCCGATCTCCGGATGCCCCGCATCGGCGGCGCCGTTCTGGACAGTGCCCTCCGGCGGGAATCGAAATAGCTACTGGATCATCCCCTTATCTTTAAGGATCTGGCGGGCAGCCTTCTGGAGTGCGCCCCTTACTGACGTTGAATCAGCGATGGCCCGCATCTCGCCGGGGGGAAGCTGCTTCAGATAACGGATCGCCGTGTCGATGTTGGTCTTGGGATTGCGGATGATCTTGCCGCGCACCACCGTGTCCCGCATCCAGTTCGTATTTACCGAGATCATCCGGATCGCCTCAAAGGAGGCGGTCGCATCGCCAGCAATGCGAGTCACCTCGTCCAGGGTGATCCGCTGGTTTTTCAGGAGATAGGGCAGAAGCACGTGAGCTGCCGGGTCCCGGAACAGCGCCTGCCGGACTTCCTTTGCGCTTACCAGCGCAAGCTTGATCTTGTCGAGGATCGTCATCTGCTTGAGCCGCTCGACGAGGGTGAGAGTCCGCTTTTCCTGAGTGGCAGTATCCACCGCCTCTGGCGTATCTTCCGTCAGCTCACGGTCGAACTCCGCCGCATCGGCTGTTACCTCCGACTGGCGGAACCGCACTGGCGGTGTCTCCCCGCGCAGCACTTCCGTCATGTAGGTCTCGATTCCGCTGCGGATGGCATCCGGCAACGGGGCCAGCTCGATGATGGCTGAAGGCGGCGGTTTCAGGTCCACTGACACCACTTTTGCCGGCAGCTCCGCCTCGTCGCCATTGACGGGGAACTCCATGACGAGCGTGACGGACCCGCCGGGGTTCGCCTGTGTTTCCCCCATGACCTTCAGGCGGCCCTGCATCAGCTCTTCCGTGTAGACGCGCAGGAAGTCGGTGGGGTCGAGAAAACCGGTCCGGAGCCGTGAGGGGGATTCCCAGCGGGATTTCATGGGGCGAATTGTAGGGGATGCAAAGGGACATCTGAAACGGTGCTGTGCCGGAAAACACCGATGCGCTAGGATTTCCTCCGGATGAATCCACAGGTGCAGACATCCAGCCATCCGTACACCGTTATCTATGACGGCACGTGCGGCATGTGCTCGAAATCTGTCCAGCGGATACAGAAGATGGACCGCCGCGGTGCGTTTCATTACATCCCCTACCAGGCACCGGACCTTCTCACGCGGTTTCCGCAGGTGGACCTGAAGGCCTGCGAGGGGGAGCTGTTCGTCGTGACCCCCTCGGGGGAACTCAGGGGCGGCCCGAAAGGGGTCGCGGAAATCCTCCGCGTATGTGGCTGGCCGGTGACGGCTGCACTCATGGACGCTCCCGGAATGAGCTGGTTCTCCCGCCGCGTGTACAACCTGATCGCCGAGAACCGAAAAGCCATTGGCGGCACCTGCGAACTGCCTGCCGAATACCGGTCTGCCCCAGTATCACCGGACAGGCCAGAAAACAGCAGTAAAATCAAATAGTTAATTCCCTAAAGGCCGCACCGGGCAGCCCATTGGCATTTTGTACAGGTTTCATGAATATTGGGCCCCCCGGCGGGATCTCCCCCCCCCCCGGGGCGGATGAACGGACTTGCCTGACCTGAAAAGCTCCAGCGGGACCCCGAAGCGGTCCATATTCTTCCTGGCTGACGGTGCCCGCCCCGACGCCTTCGAGGCCCTGGCGCGCGCCGGCCGGCTGCCGGTGATCCGCGAGCTTTTCTATGAAAAGGGATCCTCCGATCCGGCCGTGACGGTTTTTCCGTCCACCACGGGGCCTGCCTACCTGCCGTTTGTTACTGGCTGTTTCCCCGGCACCTGTAACCTGCCGGGTATCCGCTGGTTCGACCGTCACCACTATGCGAACCGCACTTTCAGCATGCAGCGGTCCCGCAGTTACGTCGGTCTGGGCGGCGCGCTGCTCATGGGTGACATGGCGACGGAACCCCGGACCATGTTCGAGATGATCCCCAAGTCCCTGAATGTGTACAATCACGTGAAACGTGGCGCCGGAATGGCCCGCGAGCGGGCTCCACTGGCGCTCCCCGGCATGATCGTTGCGCATGTCACCGGCAACTACGACCTCGTGACGAAGCAGGTGTTTCTGGGGCTGCGCCGGGCGCTGGTAGAGGACTTCGAGTTCCTTTTCGTGGCATTCCCCGGAATCGACGGCGCCGCGCACAACTCCGATCCGTTCTCGGAATGGGCATTGAAGGAATACGAGAAGATCGACCAGGCCGTGGAAGATCACAAGTCCGGCAAGTTCAAGCGCAAGGATTACCTGATCGAGACCGAGATCCGGGCCATCAAGAAGCATTACGTGGATGAGCAGTTCATCTACGCCGAGAAGCCCCAGGCCCTGAACAGCGAGAACCTGCTCGACAACGCCTGCCGCGCCATGGCCCTGGCCACCGACCGCTACGGCGCCTTCATGACGCGCAAAGAAATCGAGGAGATGAACCAGGACCAGGAAGGCAACTACGTCGGCATCGGCGCGCACGTCGCGGTCGGCGACGACGGCCTGATCTACATCACCCAGCCGATCTACGAGGACGCGATCCGCTGGGGAATCACCTCGCGGCT
>CAZSFB010000171.1:0-6379 GCA_964606035.1 uncultured bacterium
AGTCTCCATACCAGTTCGCCCAGGGCTCTTATGAGCTGAACCGGGGAATGAAGGAACTGTTCGAGGATGTGGTCCTGACGCTCAAATCGAATCCGGAACTGACGCTGATTGTCGAGGTTTATGCTGACCCGCAGACACCGGTGGCGGAACGGGAAACACTCGTCAGAAAACGCCGTGACGCGGTCCGCGACCACCTGCTTTTTGACCGCGGCACTGACCCGAACCGGGTCAATGTGGTCGAAGTACCCCAGCCGCAGCTCAAGGGTGCATCGAAGACCGGCGCGGTTCGCAACATTCAGGTCTATCTGAGCCTTTCGCGGCCCTGATCCCGAACGCCGGAAAAGTCCGGGAAATTGTCAGCCTTTCAGGATCACTTCGGTTACGCCGAAACCACCGGCCTGGGGAACCGCGGTTGAGAAACGGGCCACGTAGGGTGACCGGCTGAGGTAGGCCCGCACCGCCTTCTGGAGCCGCCCGCTGCCGAGACCGTGGATGATCCTGACAGAATCAATGTTCTGGGCCATGGCCGTGTCGAGGAACTTCTCGACCTCCCGCAAGGCCTCTTCCTCGCGCATGCCGTGAAGGTCCAGCTGCAGTCCTTCCAGGCGGGACTCCATCTTTGCACCGAGCGGAATGTGAATCTTCCGGTCACGGCGGGCTGGTGCACCCCTGGCCGCCACCAGCCGCTCCAGCGTCGTCTGTGTGCGCTGTCCCAGGAACTCTACCCAGAGGCGGCCTTTGGAATCCGGAACCGACTCGATCTTTCCGACCGTCTCTGTCCCCCGGAGCCGCACAGCAGTCCCTGGCACAGCGGCTTCCCGGGTCAGGGGGGCATCCGGATCCCGGCTCAACTCGATCTCCCGTGCCTTTCCTGAAACCGTCTCCGCCCGCTGGATCGCCGACTCCGCCCGCTTGACGACTTCCTTTACGGGAGGGGCCGCGCGGTCCTCTGCCTGCTTCCGCAGCAGTTTCACGAGTGACCTCAGTTCAGACACCTCGTCCCGTAGCCGGGCGGCATCCGACGTCAGGCGGCGGCCTTCCTGGGTCTTCAGCTTTTCGATCTCTGCCCGGAGTTCCCGCTCCGTGCGTTCCAGATCCTTCCGCTCATCAATGAACGAGTTCCGCTCCAGTTCCAGCGTCTGATTGCGCCGCTCCAGTTCCTCGACGAGTCTCGCCACCTCCCGGCCTGCCTCCGGAAGAAGCGCCCGTGCCCTCTCCACGATCGCAGGCGGGAATCCGAGGCGCCCGGCCACCTCAATGGCCCGCGAATGGCCGGGGGTTCCAGTACGCAGCCGGTAGGTGGGCCTCAAGGTGACCGGATCGAACTCCATGCCCGCCACAATCCGCCGGCCGCCCTCCGATGGCAGATGCTTCAGATCGTCGTAATGAGTGGAAACCACCGACAGAACCCGTCTGGCGGCAAGCGCTTCCAGCACGGCCCTGCCAAGGGCTGCACCCTCGGCCGGATCAGTCCCGCTCATCAGTTCGTCCAGAATGGCCACCGACCCCGGCTTCGCCTCCTCAAGAATACGGCGGATCTGGAACAGATGGCCTGAAAAGGTGGAGACCGCCCCGGCAAGGCTCTGGCTATCACCGATATCCGCATAGACGGCCGGTACGAACGGCAACCGGGAGCCCTCAGCCGCTGGCACCGGTACCCCCGCCTTCACCAGCAGGCAGGCCAGCCCCATCGACTTGAGAAGAACCGTTTTGCCTCCCGTATTAGGGCCGCTCAGGATCAGGGACTCACAACGGGCAGGGATTTCGAGATCGTTCGGGACACATTCCACTCCCTGCTGCTTCAGAAGCGGGTGCGTGAGCCCCTCCAGGCAAAAACTCCAGTCGCCCTCGGGAGTAATCTGTGGCACCACACCGCCGGTCAGTTTTCCAAACCGTACCCGCGCAATCACCTGATCCGCCTCGATCAGCATGCCGGCGTTGGAAAGGATCTCCGTCGCATGGGATGCCGCCAGCATGGAAAGTTCCCGCCGGATCCGGAGCTCTTCCCGGGCCAGGTCGGCCGCTGCAGTTTTCAGCTTGTTGTTCGCTTCGATCACCTCGTCAGGCTCGATGAATACCGTGGCCCCGGTGTTGGAGGTGTCGTGGACGATGCCCTTGATCTGGGCCTGTGCTCCCGCCTTCAGCGGCACCACGAAACGGTTTTCCCGGATCGTGAAAAAGTCGTCTTGGAGGAACGGCTGAAACTTCTCCGACTTGAGAATCTCCTCGAGCCGGTTGCGGATGCCGGCTGACCGGCGCTCCACCTCGTCACGCAGTCGCGCCAGTTCGGCCGACGCCGTGGCTTTGAGTTCACCGTCGGCATCCACCGAGAGTTCCAGCATGTCGTGAAACGAATCGAGCGGTGAGAGCGCATGGAACCAGCTCCGGAGCGCGGGCCGTCCCTCTGCATAGTGGGTCAGTACCCGGTAGTAGCTCCGGCTGGTCACGACAAGGTTGGCGAGATCCCGAAGCTCCGGGCCCTCGAGGACCGCCCCCCTGCCCGCGCGCGAGAGCACGGGTCCGGGATCGGTGACATCCGCGAGCCCGGGCCAGGCTCCCATCCGGTCCACCTCGGCCGCCTGGGCGACAAGTTGGTACATCCCGAGTGCCTCTTCCCGCGAGAGACCGGGAACAAGTTCCCCCATCAGCTTTCCGCCGGGTGCGCTCTGGCACTGGCCGGCAATGAGCGACCGGACGGCGGGCCAGTCGAGCCGTTCCAGAGAATAGGTTTCAGCGATGCTGAGCGTCATTTGGCATACCAGTCACAGGCGAAAAACTCCTTTATTAATAAGGAGTTATATTGATCCGATAGTCACTGGTTTCCTGAAAAACCAGTTGACCGGGCCATTGTCGAATCGCCACAATACCCCACATATGCCCGGTCGGGGATCCTTGGTATCTCCCCAGCTGTGTGGTGCAGTTCAGTGGTGGACTGCACCGGGTCGGGAACGCTGGCATCGGCCCATAAGGACCGCTGCCGGTTCGCTCCAGTCCGTTCGGGCCGGAGTTATCAGGTGAGAGGCAGACCGTTGGAGGTCTCTGGAGTTCCGTGAACCGGCAATCATTACCGTCTTTTTGTCATTGTCCCGTCCTCATGGCTGCCCTTGCAGCCATCACCCTGTCTGCCTGCGCCAGACACCTTCCACCTCCGGCCATCTCGGAGATGGAATCACGGCCAGTCAGCGCAACCGAATCCACCGACTCTCTGAATGCCGCGCCTGAAAACCCGTCCGGGGTTTCGGGACAGGCGGCCGTTTCCCTGGACCCGGTTGCCAGCCAGCCGGTCAAAGACAATCCCGCGAAACCTGCAGCCAGCGCATCTGTCAGGCCCGTTGAGACCGCGGACCCTGCAGCCGCACCGGCCGAGGCCAAAACCACAGAACCTGTAACCATTGCCGAAGCCGATCCCCTGGAATCCTTCCTGGAGGAGGGCCTTGAGGATCTGGACGAGATTCCGGAGGGAGCCGCAGATATCGAGAGCGAGGTCCCGGGCCAGACCATTCCGCTTCCCACCACCGGTTTCTTTTCCAAATCGGATGAGGAGCTCTCCGGAAAACTGGGGGGCCTGACCATCTTCCGCGGTTACCCGATGGACGGGAAAACCCCCCGCCACTTTGTACCGATCGTCTACAACGCGGCCGTTGAGAAATGGATTGGCTATTTTACGGGGCCGAAGGGCTCTCCCTACATGGAACGGTGGCTCGCCAGGGAAAAGCGGTATGGGCCGATTCTCCGGGAAATCCTGAAGGACCGGGGGCTACCCGAGGAAATTGTCTACCTCTCGATGATCGAAAGCGGATTCAATGTCCGGGCTTATTCCACCGCCCGCGCCGTGGGCCTGTGGCAGTTCATCTCCGGCACCGGAAAGCGTTACAACTTGCAGATCAACTGGTGGGTGGACGAACGCCGTGACCCTGTCCGTGCCACCCACGCCGCCGCGAGTTACCTGGGAGACCTGTATCAGGAGTTCGAGAACTGGTATCTGGCGTTTGCCGCCTATAACACCGGTGAAGGGAAAATCCGGAAAGTCCGCCGTAACACCGGCAGCGAGAGTTTCTGGGAGATGCGCACGATCCCGAGCAAACGGGTTGGCCTGTTCCCCGAGACCCGGGAATATGTTCCGAAGTACATGGCCGCTGCGATTATTGCCCAGGCTCCCGAACAGTTTGGTTTCAAGCACCTGGCGGTGCCCGAGTCCCTCGACTACGACGCCGTGACTGTTCCCGGCGGCACCAGCCTTTACATGGTGGCCACGGCAGCCGAGTGCAGCTTCGAGGAGATCAAGCGGCTGAACCCGCACCTGCTCCGCTGGTTCGTTCCCCCCAACGAGTCGAGTTACGAGGTCCGGGTGCCGAAGGGGAAGGGACTGAGCTTCCTCGCACGGTTCGACGAACTGTCGCAGACGGAAGGTCTCGACGACTTCAGGCGCTACGAATGGAAGAAGGGAGACTCGCTTCTGTCGGTCGCCTACCGGTTCGCCACCGACCCCGATGCCGTCTCGCTCATGAACGGTGGCCGCAAGGAGTTCCGTACCGGTCAGGAGATTGTGCTGCCAGTCCCCCGGACCGTAGAACCCCTGGACCTGCCGAAGAACTGGCATCTGGCCCGCAAACTGCTGAAGCGCCATGACTTCATTGAGCCGAGCTGGGCAGAGGAAGTGGGACATGTCGTTACCCGCAGGGAAAATCTCAGGTCCATCGCCAACTCCCACGGGGTCACAACTAACGCGCTGCGGCTCTGGAACCGGATCGACAAGCGTGGCCGGCTGAGCGAAGGCGATGTGCTCACAGTCTACCGCTATTCAGGTGATGCAAAATCGGTGGCACTTGCGTCCACCATGACACAGACGTCCGAGTTCGTCTCCTACCCGGAGTTCGAAAACCAGCCAGTCAATCCCCTCAAGGGCCTCACCGGTGAGGAAATCCGGTACAGCCGCAGGCGTAGTACAGCCTCTGCCCCTTCTATCGGACCGGCCCCGGGAGCCTATGTCGTTGATCGTGGCGACACCGCCAGTGGCATTGCCAGCCGGAACGGGCTCACGCTTGCCGCGCTCCGGGAACTGAATCCCGGCGTGAACCTGAGCCGGATCCGTGAAGGACAGCGCCTTCGTGTGGCGCGGCGGGAACCCGGCCCCGCCGAAATCCGGCCGGCCGGAAAGTCCGTGGAGCAGGCTGCATCGTCGCCGGATCTCCCCCGCACACACATGGTACGCCGGGGCGAGAACGCCACGGTCATCGGCCGCCGCTACGGGCTGGTTGTCTCGGATCTCCGCAGGCTGAACCCCGGGAAAAATCTTGAGCATCTCAGGGTCGGTGACCGGATCGTCCTTCGTACCGTCTCGCCCGGCGAGGGCAAGGCCGCAGCCCAGAAGGCCCCTCCGGCGGTGAAGTCCCAGACCGCAGCCCGGCCCACCGAGGCCGTCGTCCGGCACCGGGTTGCGAGTGGCGAGAATGCCACCATTATCGCCCGGAAATACAGGATCACCCTGAGCGAGCTCCGGCGCTGGAATCCGGATGTAAACCTGAACCGGATTCGCACCGGACAGCGCCTTGTGGTCCGGGAGCCCGGCCAGAAGTCCTGACCTTCGGACCTTCCTGGTCCGGACGGTGACGCCATGCCGCCAGCACTTGTCATCTGTGGCGCCTCGGGCAGCGGCAAGACAACACTGATTGCCGAACTGGTACGTGATCTCACGGCGCGTGGATTTCACGTTGGCACCGTGAAGGCCGATGGGCACGGAAAGGCCGAAGCAGCAGCCCAGGGCAAGGATACGACGGTTCACGTGCAGGCAGGGGCGAAACGGTCGGTTCTCCTCTCCCCCGGCCTCGCTTCCACCTGGGAGTCCCCAACCCTCCAGCATGTCCATGCCGTGGAAGAACGCTTTGCCGACTGCGATCTGGTGCTTCTCGAAGGATTCAAGGAATCACGGCTTCCGAAGATCGAAGTCGTCCGGCACGCGGTTTCCAGCGCACCACTCACTCCGGTCAGCGGGCTTTCCGGAATATATGGGGACGTTCCCGTTGAAGGGGTCAGGCACTTTCCGGACCCGAAGGCACTTGCGGATTTCCTCGAACAAGAGATCATCCCAGCCGGTGAAACCCCGGTACAGCTCGCCCTGCGGGTTGACGGAAAACGGATCCCCCTGAAAGGCCACCTTCAGGAGATTCTCGCCGGTGTGATTCGCGGCGCCATCGTTTCGCTGAAAGGCTGCGAAGAGGCCCGGACCATCGAGATCGTGGTCAATCCTTCCGCCGCTCGGCCTCGATCGCCTCGTTGACCAGGGCCTGGGTCAACTCTCCCGTACGTTCCACGTGTTCCACCGGATGCGTCGGCGGTACGCCACGGGCGGTTGCCGTCTGCGGAGTGCGGCGGGCACAGG
>CAZSFB010000172.1:0-6369 GCA_964606035.1 uncultured bacterium
ATCCCCTCGCCGACGGCGGCCGATCGCACGACGCCGCTCATGATGCCGCCATAGACATTCTCGGCGTGGAAGAACCGGTTGGACTTTTCACCGAAAGGGAAGATGTCCGGGACGAAATAGGGAACGAACACCCCCTGGATCGTGACATTTCCAAGACCTGTATAATCGGCCCGGAGTCCCAGGATGCCTTCCTCGGTGTCCTTGAAGAAATCGGAGTAGTCGCGGCGCCGCCAGATGTCGGTGGGGCGGATCGTGTCGGCCTGTCCCCAGGTCACAACCTGCTTGCCGGCGCGAAACTCGAAGTCGCCCTTTGTCATCTGGCCATAAGCCTCGTTGAAGTAGAGGCGGTATTTCAGGCTGTCGTTCCGGGAAGCATCGCGGTAGGCCTCCGGGGTGAGCCGGATGCGGAGCGACTCGGTGGGATCCACCGTCAGTTCAAGCTGGGCCCGTATCTCGTTGTTCGTGTCGTCAATGCCCCGGCGGTGTTCGTCGATAAAGCTCTTGTGCGTGTATTTCACAAAGCCGCGGAATGTCACCTTGTCCCACTCGACCGCTTGTGCCGTCGTGGTGGTGATCGCGATTCCCAATACTGCGAACAGTCCTGTCCCTTTCATCCCCTGAATCCCCTTTCTTGCGTATATGAACCGGCCCCACAGCCGCCGGAATCAGGCGGCTTCAGTGCCTGGTGCCGGGAGTTTTTCCCCGTTGCTGCCTGTTCCCGTGCTATTGTCAGCGCCCTTGCCGTCGGTGCGGGCATAGGGCTTTATCAGCAGGTAAAGCACGGGCATGAATACCAGCGTTGCCATGATGGCGAGCATCATGTTGAAGGACGCCATCATGCCGAAGTTGCGGGTCGGATAGAAACTTCCGAACACCATCACGCCGAAGCCGAGCACCAGGATGAAGGCTGTGGCAATGAGGGCGCGTCCCACGTGATGCGCCGTCAGCCGGATCGCCTGCTCATAATTGCCGTTTGAGGTCTTGATGAAGTCGTCGAACCGGGCGACATAGTGAATCGCATTGTCCACCGCGAGCCCAAGCACCATCGCGGCGATCAGGATGGTCGCCGGGTCGAGTTTCCAGCCGGAATATCCCAGCAGGCCGCCGGTGATGATGATTGGAAATACGGCCGGAACCATGCCCATGGCCGACAGCTTGAAACTGCGGGTCATGATGAGCAGGCAGCCGAACACGAGCAGGAACGACTGCGAGAAGGAGTTGAGAAGCGTCTCCACGAACATCCGGTCAAGGATCGAATACAGCGGGATCAGACCGGTGATCTTGTAGACAGGCGGTTCCCCGGACTGGCGGATCGACATGACATACTGCTCGGGGTCGGAACCGTGGAAGTTTTTCTGGAGTGTCCGGTAGTTCACCTGCCTGATGTCCGGCAGGTAATGATTGACGAGACCGTGGACGCGGCTCACGAGCAGCTTGAACTGCTCCGACTGGTTCTGGGATGAACGCATCGTTACGCGAATCCGGGAATAGTCATAGTTGACGAAAGACTTGATATCCTTGTCGCCAGATAGCTCCGCGAGCAGGAGGTACTGGGCAATGAGCGGTTCCGAATCCGGGACCGTGAAATATTCCTGTTCGCCGCCGTGCATCGCCCGGTTGATCTGCTTCAGATAAACCGTGTGGCTGAACACATTGGAAACAAAAGGTATGCCTTTCATCTCCTCGACCATCCTGTCCACCCGGGCGAGCACGTCCGGATTCTTGGCGAATCCTTCGTCGCCCTCGAAGATGATCTCGATATTGGAGACGCCGGTGAGATCCCGTTGTACGGCGTCCATCGCATAGCGGACATAATGGGTCTTCGGAATGAAATCGGCGTTGTTGGATTCGACCTTGATCTTCGTGCTGCCATAGACGGCGACCACAACGGCCACGATCAGGAAGGCGAGGTAGGCGCCTGTGCGCTTGAGGGTGGAGACCGCCGTGTTGTCGAGCGCGCGCGAAACCCAGCCCGCTTTCATGGAGTCCAGGGCTTCCTGGGAGGGTTCCCGGAGCAGGACGCCGACAGGGCGGGCAATCAGTCGGGCAAAACCGGAATCGCCGCGCGTCTTGAGCCACACGTCAATTTCATCCAGTGCGGAAACGATCGCCGGAATCAGGGTGAAGGTTGCCAGGTAGGCCATCGCGGTTCCGAGGGAGGTCACCCAGCCGAATCCTTTCATCGGGGGCACGTAGGCGCCGACAAAGGTGATGAAACCGGCAGATGTTGTGAGCGAGGTGAACAGGCAGGGCCAGTTCACCTCCCGGCAGGCTTCCAGGATAGTTTCTTTCCGGCTGACCCCGACGGCCCGTTTGAGATAGTACGTGGACATCAGGTGCACGGAGTCGCCCACACAGGCGACGATCAGCACAGGACCGCACATGCCGACCAGCATGTTCATCTTGTTGCCCACGGCCATGTAGGTCCCGAAGGCGATGCTCACTACAAAGAACATGAGGAGCATCGGGATCACGGCCATGGGGATGCTGCGGAACATGAACAGCAGGACCGCGAGAATGATGCCGAGTGTGAGCGGTGACATCTCCTCCTGGTCCGCTACAGACAGGGCATCGAACTCGTAGTCGAAGATCGGAACGCCTGCGAGATACACCTGACGCAAGGCATTCTCGAATTCCTCTGCCCGCAGGTCGATCAGGGGATTGGTGTTCTGGTTGAACACCAGGCCGTCATCCCTGAACCGATCCTCAATACGCTCAAGCGCTGCCTTTGAATCCAGGGTGATCTGCCGCTTGATATGCATGTCGTCGGTGGCGACGATACGCCCGAAAATGGCTGCAAAATGCCCATCTTTCGAGAGGATGTTGCCGATAAAGTTTTCATCGGCGAGCGCCTTCTGCCTTGCCTCTTCAATGACTTCGGGCGTCAGTTCTGCATCTTCAGGGAATACCGGCTCGATCTTCAGTTCGTACTGATCTTCTCCGCTCTCGTCCACTTCATGGATTCCCATGACGTGATTCATTGAGAGGACCGATTTCACTTCCTCGACGTTGGGGATTTTCTCCAGTTCTTCCTCGACAGCCTTGATGATCTCAAGGGTTTTGGGATTGAAGATGCCGTCCTTTGCCCGGATGGCGACAATCACGTTCTCGTCGGATTCGAACTCCTTCTTGAAGACATCGTAGTAGGCGTAGGTCAGGTCTTCCTTCGGGAACCAGATCCGGGAGGAGTTGTTCTGGTCCTGGATATGCATGGCCACGACGTACATGAACGGCGCGACCGCGCCGGCCAGCATGAGAAGGGTAACGAACGGGTGTTTCACACACGCCCGGGCCAGGGTCATTATCGCCTTCTCAAAGAAGCTCTTCATGGTCAGTTCCTCCCCAACAGGGGTATCCGTAACAGTTCACCGGCGGGACACGGCATCTGCAATGCCGGCTTCAGTTCTTTTCCAGCTCCCGCTTGGTGAACTTGGCGGCATCCAGTCCGGTATTGATCTCTGTCTTGCCGTAGACGATCTCGGTCGTGTGGCCATCCTTCAGGGTCTTCATGACGATCTTGTTGAAACGCCACACCTTGCCGAACTGGACCGGGTCATGGGCAGTGAGCGTCTTGATATGCTCATCCTTCTTGTTGAAATACTCGGCCGTCAGCGTGATGTTCCGCTCCACGTCCACCTTGGCAACGATCTTTGAATAGGCGGTTTCCTTGATCTTCTTGGGACTCTTCGGACGGGATTCCACAACCCATACCTTGCGGCCCTCGTAGGTTTCCTCGCCGAGCTTTTTGTGGTCCCAGTCCTTCTCGTCGAAGCTTTCCATGTCCTCGAACGAGAAGTCGGTGCCCATGAAACTGTCGCTCTTGTCGGAGGACGATATCCGGCGGGTACGTTTCAGTGCCGGCAGGTAGAGGAACTGGTCGTCGTCACGGTCGGAGAACTCCTCCGAGAGCAGGCCAGTACCGGCCACATCACCGGGAGCGAGAAAGCGCGAAAGGGCGTAATCGTTATCGTCATCCTTGCGCTTGATCCAGGTAATGATCTTGCGCTCACGCTTGGTGCCGTTCTTGTTGATGAGCGTCATGGTGGCTTCCCGGGTCTCGTCATCTGCCCGGTTCAGCTTGTCCACCCGTTTCATCAACTCGTTCGCATCCGCAGGCGGCGGGAGGGAGTCCGCAAGGGCCGGACCGGCGGCGCCGGCAAGGGCGATGGCGAGGCAGAAGGCTTTGAGATTCATGGGGATTGTCTCCTTGGGATTGGGGTCAGGGTTTGTGGTCCTGCGTCGCCGGTATGATCCCGGCGCGCACGATTTCGTAACGTTTGAGAACCCGGTCATGGACCGGGGTGTCAGCACCGGCGATGACCCGCTCGGCAAAAACCGACGAAAAGGCGGCGTCAAAGAGAGCGACGATATCTGTTGTGTCGAGGCCTGCACGGATTTCGCCGGCGGCCCTGGCGTCTTCAATGGTGCTGGCCAGAAGCTCATACAGCCGGAACCAGCGGTTCCGTTCCTCGCGGGAACGCTCCGGGCTGCTCATGTAGGTGTTGACCGTGAGGAGGTCCATGAGGTCTTTACGCCGCTCTGCCTCTTTCGCGGCGAACCTGCACATGGTGTCCAGGCGGGAAAGCGGCGGCAGGTGGAAAAGGGTCTCCCAGTAGCCAAGGAGGGTATCCCGGTATTCGTCGCCATAGGCCGCGATAAAATCGGTTTTGCTGGGGAAATAGTTGAAAACGGTGGCACGGGAGACGCCGGCCTTTTCGGCTATCTCGTCCATGGTGACCTGTTCAAAACCCCGTTCCAGAAACAGCCGCAGTGCCATGTCATAAATGACAGCCCGGGTTTCCTGCTTTTTCTGGTCGCGACGGCCAGGTCGGGAGGCTGGCTCGGGGGGTTTGGATATTTTTAGACCTGAGTCCATCTAGGCATTGTTCTTATTGGACTGTCAGATCCGAGTCAAGGAATAAGGCACTGATAATGGCATAAAAACGCAATATTCTAGAACGCTATTCTTAGACTTAGATTGAATTTGTGAGCCTGAAAGTTCGGTCTGCAATGTTATTTCATAGAGGTTGCTGATGATCTTGGTCAGTTTTGGATTGCCTGCTGCGGGTAGCACTCCAGACAGGCAGATCTTACTTACGGTATTCAATATGCGCGCAAGTTATCGACATAACTAGATGATAATAAATAAGAAAACAGGAATGTCACTACATGTCACACCTATGTATTACCGTATACGCATGGACGGTGAGCGAGGGCCTTGCCACCAGAGGAAAACCGGAACCGGAATCGGACCCGGCAAGCGAAAGGCAGATATCATGGAAGCCGCACTCAGGATTGAAACGACACCCGCTGCGATTGCCCGCCTGTCAGTGATCGGAAACGGCCCAGTGCGTGACCGGGCCCATGCGGCCATCGAGCTTCTGCTCCGCCGCTCCGCCGGTCGAAGGCTCATGGTGGTGGGGTTCTTCTCCTCGGAGAAGTTCCGCCGGGAGTTCCGGACGGCGTTCGAGGAGTTGGCGGGTCCGGAAGACCGTCTCATTATCGAGAATGCGCGGAGCCGCCGGATACGGGGCCTTGATGACGTTGCCCGCCGGGCCTGGCTCTACGGACGGCTGGGTGCCTGCGCGGCGGTTGTCGAGACCGGCCGCGACGAGACCGCCCGGAACATTATCGCGGAACTGGGCGTTGTACCCGCTTCCCACAAGGTTCCGCTGGTGGTCGTGCCAGGGGAACATCTTGATGCCGAACTCTCGAACGGCTGGCGCGTGAGCTACCTTTGCCAGCAGGCGGACACGAATCCGGCGCACCTGCTTCCGGAACAGGTTGAGCGGATTCCGGTTCAGTCAGCCGGCGGGACAGACCGCGGAAATCTGCTGAAGGTTGTTCCGGATCTGCGAAACCTGAGCGATGGGGCCGGTTCATTGCTCGCGGGCGGCTCGCCCGGTCTCCCGCAGCTCGGCCTTGGATTCTAAACCGTTCCTTTTGTCCTCCCTACACCCGGCCGTCACCCACACCGGCCGGAGCCGCCCCGGAAACGGGGCGGTTTTTTGCCCGGATGGGCGAAAGCCTGGAAAAGTGGCCGTAAAAACAGGGAGGTAGACAGGGTTTGACCGGACGTTCTGGCGTGTTGACTTGTGAAAACGGGCAGGGGTATAGCCCCCGCCTTCGGGGCTATACAGGCCGGAGCTCATCGCAGCCCGGCGGCTCCGGAAACGATCCGGTAACGGAACCACTACGAGGAGTTCATCTACAATGGCCAAGGCCACCCCCGCGCGCAGATCCGCAATTTCGGCGTCCTCCAATGACGCCGCCACCATCGGCAAGCTGAAGCGCGCCGCCCAGGACGAAAAAAAGAAGCTCGGAAAACTCGCCGTCCTGCTCGTCGGATGCAACGGCGCCATCGCCACC
>CAZSFB010000173.1:0-6360 GCA_964606035.1 uncultured bacterium
ATGACCATTTCGAGTTCAAGTTTCAGCCGAACTTCGCGGGCAACGCTGCGACCTTCGAGGATGCCTATATCCGCCTGAAAAAGCTGCCCGGCAACACGGCCGTCACCATCGGTCACTTCAAGGAACCGTTCTCGCTGGATGAACTGACCACGAGCCGGTTCATCACGTTCATGGAGCGGTCCTCCCCCGGTCTTGCGTTCGCGCCGGCCCGGAACATGGGTATCATGATCAGCAAAACGGACCTCCTGAACAAGACAGCCACGTTCTCCACTGGTATCTTCCGTGAAACCGGTGCAAACCACCGCCTGACGATTCCGGACGACACCGCCCACAACTGGACCAGCCGCGTCACCTGGGCGCCCCTGCTGGAAGACAAGGGCAAGGAATTGTTACACCTTGGCTTCGGCTTCAGCCTGAAGTCGCCGCAGACAGACGTGATCAACTTCTCGGCACGGCCGGAGATCAACCAGGGCACGACACTGGTACAGTCGGGCAACATGAACATGCTGACCCCGCTGACCCCGGTGAGCGGCGCAGGGCTTGGTTCCGTGAAACACGTGGCACTGTACAACTTCGAGTATGCCGGACAGTTCGAGTCGGTCCACTTCCAGGGCGAAACCTTCATTACAAAGGTGAACCGCCGTGGCATGGGGAACCCGACCCTGTGGGGCAGCTATGCCCAGATCGGTTATATCTACGGCGGTAACCGCACCTACAGCAGCGGTACCTGGGGCCGTCCGTCGGTGAAGGAAATCGCAATCAAGGATGGCGGTTTTGGCGCATGGGAAGGCGCGTTCCGCTGGTCCTACACCGACATGAAGGACCGTTTTGCTCCCGGCCGGTCGGCCACCGCCCTTGCTGGCCCGCTGAATGCCGGCATTGACCAGACACCTGTTCCGGCAGCGCCTGGTGCGTTCGTTGGCGGCGACGGCGGCAAGATGACGAACTATACGTTCGCCCTGAACTGGTACATGACTCCGAACTTTATATGGAAGAACAACTGGACGATCTCCAACGTGAAAAACACAGACTCGCTGACCCTTTATATGGACAAGGGCCGGCTGCACGTGTTCCAGTCCCGTATACAGGCCGACTGGTAATCAAGCCACCCCTGCACCCGGCCCCGCCGGGTGTGTCCCTTTAAGTCCTAGGGGCGATCCGGGTTCCCGGCCCGGATCGCCCCAAATCTTTTGGAATGCACGGTCTCCTTGCCCCGCCGTGCCTCGACGCGGTATCAGTTGCCTGTGGCAGGAACTCCCCAGAAACCCTCCTATACCGGACCGATGGCGGCCGTCTTTTCCGTCGTGCTGATCGCGGGGGGCGTTGCGTACCTAGGCTATCTCCAGTTCACGAACCCGGCGTCAGTCTGGTACGCAGGCCCGCCGAAGCCGCCGCCCCCTCCGCAGATCATTTTCGAGGAAGAGGCCACGCCCGCGGTCCCCGCCGAAACGTCCGCCGCCGCACCTGCTGGCGAGCCTGTATCCGATCCGGTGGCTGCTGCCCCTGCTGCTGTTCCGGTTCCCCCGGCTCCGTCGGATTCAAAGGCGGCCCCGGAATCCTCCGCTCCGTCACCCGTAGAGAAATGGCCTACGAAGGTCGTCTCCCGGACCTTAGTGGACAAGGGGCCTTCGAAGGTGGTTGTACAGGGAAGTGATTCGAAACGGCTCCGTTCCCTGGCGGTGGACGATCTGGTCCTGCCGGTATTCAATGCCATTCCGATGAACAGCGGGGTAAAGTCACTGTCGCCTTCCGGACTTTCTGCCGTGAAATTGGCCGTTAGCTCGGCCCTGTCGGAGAAGAAACTCGACCAGGGTCCCGAAGGGATGAAAATCGAGTATTCTGCCGATCTCGCCTCTGTGCGCCGCTCGCTGGCGGCAAGGGGATTCGACGTGGCGAAATCCTGGCGGCTTGAGCTGAATCTCGTGAAGAACGCTTCGTTTTCGTCTTCAGCGGATGTGCTCGTTGCCGTTCAGAAAGCTTTTTCCCAGAAGGTTCCCTACGCCATTGACGGCGAATACCGGACCGCACCGGAACAGATCGTCAAGGATATGGACCGCCTGAAGATCACCGTGGACGATGTCCCCTATGTCGTTTCCGTGACAGCGAACAGCACCGGGGCCGGTGCAGTCCGGCTCGACATTGCTACGGCCATGCCCTGAAAGTGAATTGATTTATGGACAGGCGCACCGGGACATTCCACCACCGGAACCTGTTGCTGCTCACCGGGCTGCTTGGCTGCCTGGCGGTTGCAGGATCTGATAGTCTCCATGCCATGCCGTTCGAGGATTCACTCATCTTCTTTCCGGAAAAGGACAGTGGTGCTGCACTGGCGCTTTCGGAGCGGATTTATCCGGCGGGGCCGTGGGTTACCCGGCCGGAAAATGTCTTTCTCACGGCTTCAGACGGTGTGCGGCTCCACACCTGGCTTGCCCGGCCGGAGCCAAGGCCCGGTGCGCCGGTGGAACTTCCCTCGCCGCCCCTTGCGCTGATCTACTTTCATGGCAATGCGGGCAAGCTGGCCGACCGGTTGGACGTGGTGCTCGGATTCGTGGAACTGGGGCTGACGGTGCTGGCGGTGGAATACCGGGGCTATGGGCTGAGCGAGGGCAGGCCCACGGAAAAGGGTATCTACCGGGACGCACAGGCGGCGTGGGATCATGTGACAGGTCCGCTCGGTTTCAGCCAGGACCGGGTGATCCTGTTCGGGAAAAGTCTGGGCGGGGCCCCGGCGACGGAACTGGCCTCGCGGCTGAAGCCCGGCGGGCTTCTCCTTCAGTCCACGTTTACCTCGGTTCCGGACATGGCCCGCGAGGTGTTTCCGTTCATCCCGCGCTTTTTCGTCGGCACCCGCATGGACAACCTGTCCCGCATGGAGAAAACCGGCTGTCCGGTGCTTGTGATCCATAGCCGGGCGGATGAGATCGTGCCGTTCTGGATGGGGCAAAAGCTGTATGAGGCCGCTTCAGGTCCGAAACGGCTTCTGGAGATCCCGCGCGTGGGCCACAACAGCACAGTGTTTGCGCCAGGGACGGGCTACACGGAAGCGGTAAGGTCCTTTGTGGCGGAAATCCGGGCGCGGGCTGCCCAAAGGACCCCCTGACTCTTGCTTCATCCATAAATCAAAAAAGCCCGTGCGGCGGACAGATTTCTGGGTTAGTTTCCTGCCGATGCGTTCCTGTGCACATCATCTACCGGATTTTCTGGCGGGCGTCCTGGCTGCTGCCGTCGTGACTGTCTTTATGGCGCGGCCAGTTGCGGCGCAGGAAAAGCGGCCGCCGCTGACAAGCCTATCTCCCCGTCCGGTTGTCATTCAGGGCCGGCAGGTTCCCGGCGTTATGGGAAAGCCAGTCGGGGCTCTTGCCCTTGGCCGGTGCGTCCAGGGAGTCCTCGGGTCCATGGTGTTCCAGATCGATGAACGGAATCCTGATGGCCATATCGTTCCGGACAACCCGTCCCCCAAGGCGCGTCCTGACGAGAAACCCGGCCTCTTCGACGAGAACGACGAGATCGTGTTCATGTTCCGGGACGTGGGAACCTCCTGTGATTCCATTCCCGACGGCGTGGCGGAGGAGATCCATCCGGTCCGCCTGGATACACCGTTTTTTGCACAACCCAGGTACGTCTACGTGCTGGTGAACCCGGCGCGGCGGCCGCCATTGCCGTCCTACGTTGCCTATGCGGCGGACAAGGACCGCACGACCAGTCCACTGCTTGAGGTCGGGACTCCGGCCGACAATCCCGCGATTATCGATCATCTGGTGTTTCCGAACCTGAAAGGCCGGGAGACGGAAAACGTCCTTGACCGGCTGAAGGTCCGCATTGTGAGCCGTGCGGTGGCCAATATGGTCACGATCCGTCTCAATGAAAATGACCTGAAATCAACCCTTTGGGGTGTGCGTACCGGACCGGTGCGGATCGTAAGGCATGTGAATGTCGTGGTGACACCTGTTCCGGGGTTTACGGTTCCGGTGCTGGTGGAGACGGTCCAGTATGACCGTCTCTGGGAGCCAAGGATCTATTTCACCCTGCCCAAGTCGCTGGCCGCCTTCATCACGAGCCAGGAGATGCGGTTCATTATCGACTTCCGGGACCTTCGGGGGATGACCTTTGTGACCATCGCCAATCCGGAGGGCGCCACCATCGACGGCCAGACCGGCGAGGCGGAGCGGGACATGGGGCTTGGTGAGGAACGCTGGTTTTTTGTCACCGGCAAGGGGCTGAATGTCCTTATGATGATGTTCCTGTCCGACAACCTGAAACTGCAGTCGAACGGGATTTTCGTGGACAGCCGCCAGGAAACCTTCCCGCCCGAGACCGTTCCGGGCAGCCTGCCGGCGGCCGGTTTCCACTATACGGGGTGGGAGAACATCAAGGGCGGCACTTATTCCTTTGGCGGCCGCATCGTGACACTCCCCAGTTTCCCCGAGGATGGTGGCAGCGGCTGGTATCGGACCTTCAATGCCCCGATAGAGGCTGTGGCCGAGCCCCGCCGGTAGGGGCTTGTTTCCACCGACCTGACCGGATAGGGATGCGCCGCCCCGACCGGGGTCCGGAACTTCTCCTGGAGGATGCTCCGGTCCGTTCAACCCACCTTTAGACCGGCCCCCGCGGCCGTTTCGGAAAAAACTATGCAGGTTGATATCAAGAGTCCGTCGAGTGTCGAGAAGAAGGTAACGATCCGCGTTCCGGCGGACCGGCTGGCGGAAGAACGCTCCAAGGTGCTGGTCGAGCTGTCCCGTTATGCCACCATCAAGGGGTTCCGCCCCGGCAAGGCGCCCGCGCACCTGATCGAGCGGATGTACGGCGCGGCGATCCTGGACGAGGTACGCCAGCGGATCTTCCGTGATACCGTGGACAAGGTGCTGGAGGAGAACAGGCTTCAGCCCGTGTCGCAGCCGAAGGTGGACGCGGGCCAGCCGGAACTCGGCAAGGACTATGAATTCACGCTGGAGTTCGAGGTGCGGCCCGATTTCGAGCCGAAGGACTACACCGGCATCGAGGTGTCGAAGAAGCCCGATGTGGTTTCCGACGAGGATATCCAGAAGATTCTGGAGAATCTCCGCCAGCGGAATGCTGTTCTGACTTCGGAGGCCGCCACGCAGGGTCTTGGCGAGGGGCTGTTCTTTGTGGGTTCATATGAAGGGACCATCGGCGACCGCAAGATATCGTCTAACGGCAAGGATGTGGAGATGGAACTCGGCTCAAAGGGCCAGCTCCCCGGACTCGCCGCCGCCCTTGAGGGGATGAAGGCGGGCGAGAAGCGGGACGTCTCGCTCACGTTCCCCGCTGACTGGCCAGATGAATCACTCCGGGGACTTCCCTACAAGACGACCTTTACCTGCACGGGCGTGAAACGCCGTGTGCTTCCGGATCTGGATGATGAATTCGCCAAGGACCTGGAGCTTGGGTCCCTCGACGCCCTGAAAAAGAAGGTCCGCGAGGACCTGGAGAAGGCAGCCGTGGAGCGGGCCGCCGAAGAGGCGAAGAAGAAGCTCCTCGACAAGGTAATCGAGAGTAATCCGATTGATGCGCCACCGTCGCTCGTTGAGGCCCAGACCCGGGACTATATCGAGCGGACCCGGATGGAGTTCCAGATGCGGGGCATGAACATGAATCCGAATGAGGAGCAGATCGCGGAGATGCGGACTGCCGTGAAGGACAACGCCGAAAAGGCGGTCAAGCGCGCCCTCATCCTGTCGGCCATTGCCGCGAAGGAAAAGATCGAGGTGCCGGACAAGGAACTCGAGGCGGAAATCGCGAAAAACGCGGAGGAGTCCCAGATTCCGCCGGAAAAGCTCCGGGCGCTCTACGAGAAGGAAAATCTCCTTCAGGCGATCCGGATGCAGATCCGCGAGCGCAAGACCATCGACTTTCTTCTGGAGAAGGCGAAGGTTACCGGCTGAGCGCTTCTTCCGCCGGAGCCGAAGTGAAACGGGTCGCCAGAAGCGGCCCGTTTCCGTTTAGTGATGCCCGTTGAGACGATCCAGCCAGGAACGTTTCCGGTGGCTCAGCTGCCCTTGGCTTCCTTCAGCCGTTGCTCGATGAGCTGGCGGATCAGCGGTTCCTGTGCCTTGGGAAGCAGTTTTTCGAGGACCGTATCAGCCTCTTTCGACTTGATCTTCGTCAGTCCCGACACGGCCGACAGCCGGGTCTGCAATTCCGGCGCACCGGCCAGGTCCTTCAGGATGGAGACCGCTTTTCCGGGGTGGCCTTCCACGAGGCAGCCCATCGCTGCATCCCGGTAGAACTTCGATTCCTTGCTGTCCGTTGCCACATCCCGGCATGTCTCGAATCCGCCAGGAGTATCTGGGAAATACGAGAGAGAGAACAGCGAAGCCATGCGCTGCTGTTGCCCGTATT
>CAZSFB010000174.1:0-6323 GCA_964606035.1 uncultured bacterium
AAGACGAGTTCGTGGGACGGTTCCTGAAATACCGCGAAATCAAGCAGCGGGAACGGGCCGGACTTCCACTCGACTCTTGAGGCAACCGCAGATGGTCTGACGCTTCCCGATAGTGAATCTGGAAGGGACAGGCTACACTTGGCCTTATGAGCACGACCCCAGAGAAGGAGCGCGCCGGCAAGGGCCGGATCGAGTTACGGCTTCGTGACCTGGGACAGCTATTCAACTCGATGGATCCCTCCCCGTTCTGGGAAAAGGACATTGATGACGACGCTGAGACGTTTATCGTCGAGTGGGCGGAGGATTTTCCGACCGATCAGCCTGTTGAACTGGTTATTCACGTTGAAAAGGCCCCGGACCTGCTCGCGCACTCGCAGGTTACCGACTCGGTGCACCGCTATTTCGAATACCAGGCGGAACGGCACCGGCGTCGTCTCCGGGCACTGTTCAAGCAGGGCCGCATCAGCCTTGCCGTCGGGCTGTCGTTTCTAGGCGCCTGTCTCGTCATTTCCGATCTGGTGCACAAGTACTGGAGCGGGCCGGGGTCCGGCTTCGTTGCCGAGAGTTTTTATATCGGCGGCTGGGTGGCCATGTGGCGGCCGCTGGAGGTCTACCTGTATGATTGGTGGCCCATCCGCCGAACCGTGAGGGTCTATGACAAGCTGAGCGAGATGGATGTTCATCTTCGCGTGGACACCGAGCTCGCTGCACCGAACGACGCCATGAGAAAACTTGTGATACGCGGACGGCGGGGCTGAATCTCCTTCCAGCCGGCCCGTTCCCTGATTGTCCGGCCTTCACTCTGGCCTTGGGCTCCGCCCGTGCTAGCGTCACCGGCGCGCCGGCAACCCGGCCGGGAGGTTTCCATGCAGTCAGTACAGACCGACGTCACCCGCATGTTCGGAATGAAAGCGCCGGTAATCGGCGCACCGATGTTCCTTGTTTCCCGTGTGGAGCTGGTCGCGGCTGTCACGAATGCAGGGGGCCTCGGAACCTTTCCGAGCCTGAACTACCGCTCCCATGAGGAGTTCCGGCAGGCACTTTCGGAGATCAAGGGAAAAGTTGGCAACAAGCCGTTCGGCGTGAACCTGATCGTCAAGGGTACCGGCCGGCTGGAGAACCCGCGCCTTTATGACGATCTGGATGCCATTCTCGAAGAAAAAGTCGCTCTGATCATCACCAGTCTTGGTAACCCCGCCCCTATCATCGAAAAGGCCCGCAAGGCCGGCACTCGCGTTTTCAGTGACGTTATCAACCTGAAGCACGCCTTGAAGGTTAAAGAAGCCGGTGCTGACGCACTGATCGCCGTGGGTGCTGGAGCCGGTGGACATGCAGGAACGATTTCACCCCTGGTACTGGTCCCTTATCTCAGGGAAAAGACCGGCCTGCCGGTGGTCGCCGCGGGGGGAATCGCAACCGGCGGGCAGATAGCGTCCATGCTGGCGCTGGGTGCCAGCGCCGCGTATGTCGGCACCCGGTTCATTGCGACGCCCGAATCGGACGCTCCCCAAGGGTTCAAGGAAATGATTACCCGGTGCAGCCCCGATGACATTATCTACACGAACAAGGTGAGCGGCGTCTGGGCAAACTTTCTAAAGCCGTCCTACGACGAGAACTTCGGAAAAGGGAACGCCTGGAAGGATGTCTGGTCGGCGGGTCACAATGTGGGCCTGATCGACGACATTGCTCCCGCCGGACAGATTGTTGAACGGATGATGCGGGAATACGCGGAGGCTGTCAGGCGGATTCCGCAGCCTGAATAGCCCTCGATTCCCGGCGCCAGGCCCACAGGTTCAGCCCCACCAGGCAGAGCCAGGTGAAGGATGCCACGACAAATGGCAGCCGGTGGTCGATATCAAACAGTAACAATCCACACAGGGGCCCGAGCACCCTGCCAAGGCTGCCAAGCCCTTGGGCCACACCGAGTATGGTACCCTGCTCATGGGCTGCTGAATGCTTCGATATCAGGCCTGTCATGTTCGGATTGGACAGCCCGCCCCCCAGCCCGATCACCACTGCACACACGTATAGATAGGAGTGAGGGAGATCCAGCGGGAAAATCAGCGCCGGAACCAGATAGAAGGTAAGACCCGTGATGAGCAACGTACGTTCATCGAACCGGTGGCCATACCGGCGCACAAAAAATCCCTGCGTCAGCGCACTCGCAAGTCCCACCGCCATCAGGACAAGACCCGCATGGTAACCAGCCTGCTCAACCGGCAGATTGAGCAAGTACTGGATGAGAAGCGGTATCGGCTGCTCCAGGTTCGAAAAGGCAAAGCTGGAGAACGCAAAAGTCAGAACGAACACCCAGAGCACCGGATGATCAAAAATCCGGCCAAGGGAACCTATATCGAGTGGAGACAGGGACCGGGCCGTGGCCTCCCGGCGAAGCTCCAGGGGCAGGGATTCCGGCAGCCGGACAAGCGCCAGCAGAAAATTCAGACCACAGAGCGCGCTGGCAATCAGTCCCGGCGCAGAGAGCCCGAGCTTCGCGGCCGCAATGCCGCCAAGGGGCGGGCCGAGGGTAAAGCCTATACCGAAGGAGGCTCCCACCAGTGCCATGCCGCGAGCCCGTTCCTCTCTCGGCGTAATATCCGCGATGTAAGCCATCGCAGCACCGATGTTGCCCGCAAAAAGGCCTGCGCAGATGCGGGACGCAAACAGCATGGGGAGGTTCGTTGACAAGCCGAAGATCAGGTACGACACCGTCTGGCCAAGCAGCGACACAAGAAGAATCGGCCGGCGGCCGAAACGGTCGGAGAGCCGCCCCCAGACAGGTGCAAAGATAAACTGCATGAACGAGAATGACGCGGCAAGAGCGGCAAGCGACCAGCCTTCGGCTCCATAATGCTTGCCGTAGACACCAATCAGCGGAATCACCATCCCGAAGCCGATCAGGTCCATAAAGACGGTCGAAAAAATGATAAACAGCTGGCTGCGCCGGTTCATGAAGCGGACGTAGATAACCGATTTCTGTGGCCAGGAGAACAGCCCCGCCCGGTTCCGGGAGGGTTGAAACCGCGATAGCAGGGTCATACGTTAAGGATACACAGGGCTTTGGAGAGTGATTTCATGGCAAACGCGCTTGAGCTGAGGAAAGGCGTCCGGGTGAAGGTTGTCCGTCTGGTTCATGACAATCCGGCAAGGGCCTGGCCGTTCCAGATGGACGAAAAGGAAGGCACCACCGGGACTGTCGTCACAGGTCCGTTCAAGGGAAACTGGTTTCTTGTGGCACTCGACTGCGACCGGAGCGTCATCGGAAGCTATCGCCGTTTTGTCTCGCTCACCCCGGAAGAGATTGAGCGGGCCTGATGACCGCCCGCGAGGACCTATTTTCCATGATCGGATTTCAGAGAATCTTCCGGCTCGTAATCTCTGTTCTATGTGTTTCCGTTTCCGGTTGCTCCCAGACGGGTAACAGCACCCGCTGGTTCGACGGTTTTGATGAAGCCCTGAAAAGGGAAATGGCGGGCTACCCGCCGGACCGGCCTCTGGTAATCGCCACAAATCTCTGGCTGCCAAATGGCTATGAGGAGAAATTCGGACGGCCGCTGACTCTTGTGAATATTGGCGATGACCGGCTGCTGCCCTATTACCGGATTGACGCCTATCTCGCGGTTGCTGTGCCGGAAGCCGATGACCCGACTCCCCGGGAACAGGTCCGCGAGAACCCCGGCCGCATGCTGCTGAAACTCGGCAGCACCCCGCTGCGGGCAGATGAACAGTTCCGGTGGCTGGATCTGGCCGACAGGAACGAGATGACGCTGGACCAGATCGGTTCGGCAGCACTGAGCCGCCTGATTGCGATAGACGAGACCAAGGGAATGGAAATTGCCTTCCGCCCCTGGATCTCGCTGTCGGAAACCCGCATTACGGTCGCAGGGAAATCCTGGCTGGCCCATGAGCTGATCCGGCTGATCCGACCGGGTCTCGAAATTATTTATCAGGGCGATACGCTCTCGCTCCGTTACTCCCGGCCCGCACCACTCTACCGGTTCGCCCGGCTGTTCACCCGTGCCTATCCTGTCCTTCTGGGGCCCCAGCGACCGACTCCTGTCTCCGGTTTTGCCGTCTGGATGGACCGGCGCCGGGGACTGTTCAGCTGCCCGGAACCGGCCGCCGAAGTCCGCTACTGCAACTATGAGGAGCTGGATGGCCGCTAGAACTGTTCCCGCCTGGCTTCTGGTTGCGCTAGCGGCAGCGTTGCCCCGGATCTGGATCGCAGCGAACGACTGGCAGCGGTATCAGGAATTCTGGCGGGACAATGTCTACATCCGCGCGGCTGAAAACTACTACCGGGATGGACTGTTCACGGGAGGTCTGGCGTTGCGTCCGGTGGAGCGACAGCTCGCGGGCGAAAAAACCTACTACACGAATCATCCACCGCTATATCCACTTTCTGTTTCAGCTGCCTTCATGGTGCTGGGAGAGCACCACTGGGCAGCCCGGCTTCCGGAGCTTTTCGCCTCATTTTTCGTGCTCATGCTGCTCTGGTCACTGGCGAAACGTTCGGATGAGGACTTGAGCGAGGTTTCACTTCTTGTGGCTGCAATGCTCGCTCTTTCACCGGGTCTTGTGTGGTATTCGGTTTCCGGGGACGCTGTTGGAACCCCCGCCCTGTTCGGACAGGTTTTCGTGGTCTGGATGTACCTGGCATACCGGCATGGAATCTCTCCGGCCGGCGGAATTCTTTTTGCGGCCAGCGTGGCAGTTGCCCTCCTCATTGACTGGCTGACCCTGTTCGCCAGCATCGTCTGCATTCTTCACCTGTATTTTGACCGGGACCGCCCTCCTCGCGGACGCAGCATTGCCGGGCTTGCAGTACTGACATCCGCGGGAGTCTTTCTGTTTGTCGTGCTTGTCTACATGGCCCCTTACGGCGGACTCACCGGGGTCGTAAGCCTGGTCCGGGGTCTGGTCATACATGCTGCTCCGGCAGCCTGGGCCGATGGCGGGGCTCTCTGGTCAGGCGCCATTTCCATTTTCGGAGACTGGAGATGGATGACCATGCTGCCGGTAATGGTGCTTGGGCTATGGGAACTGGTATTCCAGCCAGAGGATCCGCGTCCGAACGGCCTGCGGACCGTTTCGCGACTGCTCCTCGTCACCGCACTGCTTCAGACAGGAATCTATTTCTTCGGGTCCCTTCGTGCACACGCCTATCTGTCGTTGCCGCTGGTCACCGTCCTTACCTTCGCCGGCGGAGTCAAGCTCGCCCGCTTCCGGAATCCGCTGGTTTCCTGGACCGCGGCGGCCGTTATCATGGGTGCGGGCTATTTGGGACTGGAGGGCCGCCTTGCAGAGACAGATAAATTCTATGCTCCACGGCTCGCCCTTTATGAGGAAATCTCGGAAAAAATCCGGACCCGTTCGGAGTCCTATCCTTCGAGCCAAACCGTGGTTATCGGGACCAACGCCTGGGTGCCCCGGGGCTCTGAATTGTATATCGCACCCAATGTTCGGCTTGTGCAGGTGAGCGATCCTGCTCTCATTCCATATCTGGACCTTGATGACTATCTGGCCGTAAATCCGCCCGGTGGAAGGGACCTGACACCGGTTCCCTATGAGCAGCTTTCTCCGGCAGCTTTCATGGAGGCTGCCGGAGCCCGTCCCTGGACCGCTGGAGAAATGACCCGGTGGATTCCGCTTCCGCAGATCGAGACAGGAAGCGAGATTCCCCCGGACTCCGGCGGGGAGCTATCTGTCAGCGTGTCGGCAAACCGGGGACTGCGAATCGATTTTTCTCCGTCAGCGAATCTGGCCGAAACCGTCTTCCGGATTTTCGACCGTGTATACCGCGGAGACGATCTGCTGCGCGAAGGAGGCCGGTGGCTCCACATCGAGCCGTCCGGAAGCGGGCTCTCCGTAATTTACCAGGAACGGTTTCCGGGAGAGACTGCCCATCTGGAGCTGTACCGGCATTACCCCCGGGTAGCCGGAGCGTTCCGGGAATCAGCCATTCGCGTATATTTCTCTGCACTGGACGGCCAAAAGGCCTTGTTTGACTGCCCGCTGCCAGGCCCGGAGGCCATTTCCTGCCGGAAACGTTCCTGAGGACTGCCTAAAAGCCCGGTTCAGGCGTCCGCGAACCGGTAACCCGTCGGGTTCATCTGCTTCTGGATGACTTTTTTCAGATAGCCATCGAGCAGGCCACCTTTCCTGTCAGCACCGATCCGCTCGAGTGCTTTCAGGTACTGGGGTGAATAACGGAGGCGACGGTGCAGCCTTGGATAAATCGTCCTCAGGGCGGCAATGGAACTGTGAAAAACCGCCTGTTCGGCTTTTCCGCCCAAAAAACCCTCGAAACCGCCCAAAACCTC
>CAZSFB010000175.1:0-6319 GCA_964606035.1 uncultured bacterium
CTAGTTCCTGCTATATCCCTACCGGCATTCCGTTCGGGCACCGCCTTGAGCCGCTTTTCGAATCGGAGATATCTATCCTCAACTGGATCCTTTTGGAGCATCGGGATATCCCGGTAGTAGTCATGTGTCAGGCGCCAAGGTCCATGACTTCCCTGGACGGGCATACGGTCAGCCGCACGCATGACATACCCGGACTTCAGAGAACCCATCACGGTTTCAGCGGTGCGGCAGCCATCCCGGTCCACGGGGGTCACCACCGAATAACATTTTGAATCCATATGGCGAAGCAACCTGCACACGTATTCTGCAGCCAAATCTGCCCGCAACGTCCATGAAGCATTCGTGTAGCCAATTACAATAGCCGCGTTAGGAACCCCTTCCAGCAGGACGCTCTTGTAAAGCATCGAATCCTGCGGGCCCTTAAGTTTGCCATCAACCAGCACTCTCATGCCGCCCAAAAACTGAAGTTCAAGTCCGGTAGCCGTAACGATTATGTCCGCAGGAAGCGTTTCGCCGGACTTCAGCAGGATTCCGCTGGAAGTGAACTTTTCGATATTTCCGGTTATCACGCTCGCTTTCCCGCTCTTCAAAACCTTGAACAAATCTCCGCCAGGCATGGCGCAAATTCGTTCGTCCCAAGGATCGTAACTCGGTGTAAAATGGCTCATGTCGAAGTCTTTACCGAGCTGGCGCCGCGCCAAACCCAGTATCAGCTTGCGGGCCTGGGCCGGGAAGGCCCTGGACGCAACGAAACCCCAACGCTGCAAGGCTATATTCCGCAGCCGCATTATCCGGTACGCAGCCATGTCGGGGAGCGACTTCATCAACCCCGCAGCCATCGGATCAACCTCCGGCACCGAAACCATATATGTGGGGGAGCGCTGCAGCATGGTGATGTGCGCGGTCTTTTCTGCCATGGCCGGCAGCAAGGTAACCGCCGTCGCTCCGCTGCCGATAATGACCACCCGCTTTCCCGAATAATCAAGATCATCAGGCCAGAACTGTGGATGGATGACCGTTCCCCGGAAATCCTTTTCACCCGGGAACTCAGGCCTGTATCCCTTGTCGTAGTTGTAATAGCCCGTACAGATCATGAGAAATTTTGCTGTCCAGACTTCCTCGCGACCCTCTTTTTCGTTCACCGTACGCAGGGTCCAGCACTGATCCTGGCTATCCCATGAGGCCTCTAGCACCTTCCGGCCAAAACGGATTTTCTTGTCCACCCCATATTCTTTCGCGGTGTCAATTACGTACTTTTTGATCGAAGGACCGTCGGCCAGGGTTTTTGGATTGGTCCACGGCCGAAAGTTGTATCCGAACGTGAACATGTCCGAATCAGACCGGATCCCGGGATACTTAAACAGATCCCAGGTTCCGCCAATTTCCGAGCGGCGCTCAAGAATCGCGACGGATTTCCCCGGACATTTCCGGGCAAGGTGACAGGCGGCACCGATTCCTGAAATACCGGCCCCAATGATCAGGACATCTAGTCGGTCCACGCTTATCCCCTTTTGTTCAGAACCAAAGCAGGCTCAAACGACATCATACTGGCCGCTGAACTGGGCTTTCCAGGCATTGACCAGTTCGTAACTGTCATGATGCCAGGGATGGAAACCCGGCTTCCAATAGTCAAGCAACCGGACTCCTGTCCTTGACAGAATCCCGCTCCGGCGGTTGAAAAGATTATGTCCGAGCCTCCGCCACGACTTGAAATTGGTCAGCTGGCCATCGGCACCCATTACATAGATCATCACGCCGAAAACGACCGGGCCAAGGGCTGCCGCTGCGACCGGAAGGACCGCGATACGTCGGAAATCGCCGCCGCCGATGGAACGGTACACGTCGTAGGCGACGGCCTTGTGCTCCGTCTCCTCGATCGCGTGCCAGAGCCACATTGGACGCTGGCTTTCATGAATCTTATTCTGGATATCCTTGTTCCGCAGGAATTCTTCCGCGAGCGTCGCCGTAAAGTGCTCCGCCATGCATGTAAGCGCCAGCTGGTCCCGCTTCGGAAGCCGCTTAACCAGCCGGAAGGCAACTTCCAACCATTCGTCCAGACGCTCAATGTCCACGCCGGCCTTGGCAAGACGCTTGTTGTAATCGACATGCGCTTTTGAATGCAGGATTTCCTGGCTAGTGAACGCCTTGACCTGTTTTACCAGCACCGGATCTTTAACTTTATTGCGAAAATTGCGCACGGATTCGATGAAAAATCTTTCGCCCTCGGGGAACAGCAAAGACATCATATGAAAAAAGTGAGAGGAGGCTGGGTCATTATCGAAAAAATATATCGGACTGCCCTCAATACCGCTCAGGTCCATTTTCCGGACATCAATGCTGGCATCCTTCGGCAGACGGGTGCCCTGCACCCCCCGCCTCCGGTCTTTCCGGCTAGGAACCACCGTTCCTAAATTCGCCGCGTTTTTGCTTGTACCCGTCTGTGTCGATCCGATTGCTTCCATGAATTAACTCTCTTCTGGTAAATTAAATTTCCCGTTCAGGCTTTTGCGGTCGCAATAGCGCTGCCCCAAACTGACTGCCGGTTTTGCTTGGCCAGCCAGCGGCCAATGATCGAACCCACTCCGCCGAAGATGTCGTTTCCAAATACTTCCCGTTCGCGCAACTCCATGTCCTGGCTCAGCTCGCCAATCCCGAGCAGAGTATAATCGCGGAAACCTTCGTATTTTTCTGGCTCAAGAACCCGTACCCAGCGGTTAAACAGGATGTTGGCTCCCATCAGGAATTCAGTCCGTTCGAATGGCAGCGGAAACCCGGAGTTCTCCGCCAGTCGGGAGACCTTGGAAAGCGTCTTGCCAAAAAATGCGAACGTGTCGTACCCGAGAGTGTCAAAAAGCGGCTTAAATTCGAGAATCAGCGGCCCGATAGGCAAGAACATCATTGCCCTCGCCCACTGGTACCGCCTGCTGTGAGTGACATGGTACGGAATATTGCCAAGCTTCGCGTAGGTCTGCGGAAACGCCGAATGCCTCGACTCGTCCATGTGGAAACCGCGCATAATGTGACGCAGGCCCGGCTGATTCTCCAGGAAGCCAAAAATACTCGTCGCAAAGCCCTCGAGCACGACGTTCATGCCGAACAGCTTGTGATAGTAGTCCTTGCGGGCTATCACCTCTACCAGTGCCTTGCCGCTTCCTGTCATCGGGTAGATTCTGTCCAGCGACTTGCACATCTCCCGCAGTGTAAAGAAATGTTTCGCCTCCTCCATGACCTGCATGGCCATGCCAAGCTTGGCTCCCGTGCCCTGAACAACAGGCATCAAGGTTGCGGAAGTATACAGCGCGTAAGCTTCGCCGTGCGTGATAAAGGAAACCAGGCGCATCAGGGCTTCGCGCTTTTCGGGACTATGAGCTTCGTGAAATTCCCGCCGGACCTCATCCGATGTGGCCCTTTCCACCGACTGCTTGATTTCCTCGGTAATAATCACCGGGTCCATAAAACTCGTCGACGCAGTGACCGCACCACCGTTGCTGGCCACGTAGTCCGCCTTGGAAGCGTCACGAATATTCAGGTACGGCGCGATAAGCTCCGCCTTCCAGATGTGCGCGAGCGCCTTCTCGTAATTGCGCTGCGTAAGGAGCTCCATCTCGCCGCCATGGAACGTTGCTGTGGAGTCGTCGTAACGGTTGGCCATTTTCTTCGGATTATCGGCCCATTTCCTCAGCCTAGCATCGAGATACCTTTCGTTCAGAAGGTCCAAGCCTTTGATTGCCGACTTGAACGCCACATCTGCTTGCTTCTGACTGATTAGTTCCATGTTCAAACTCCTTTCAAAACCCAACAGAAATCCCTAGCCGCCGCGAAGCTTCTTACGACACAAATTCCATCCCCGCTTATGGGCAACCGGCACAACATACACCTAGTATCGTGCAGGCCTAGAAACTAGTCAATATCGCTGGATAAATATTTTATAAGCATCTGTTTTTATTTGTTTTTTTTGTATAGCTTTTACTATATTATCAAGGCTAGGATATGTTGACATTATTAATGGCTATTGCTATTCACTCACTTGGAATTCTCTTAATCGTTAAATGGGTTCCCAAAACTAGGTTAAGAAAAATCAATATGGCTGCCTCGGTTTGCCCGAAGAACCTTGCGCATCGTCAGCGCATCTTCCTGAGGTGTCCGCAAATACAGCCACCCGTATTAGGAGCACGAACCAGATGGATCGAGTCACTTCAAATCTAACAGATTTCACCGGAAGAACTGTTTGGGTCACTGGAGCTGCGTCGGGAATAGGACGCGCGGTGGCGATTCGTTTTGCGGCTCACGGCGCCGATATTTTCGGAACGGATGTCAATGAAAAGGGTCTGGACGAAACGGCAGAAATCGTCACCGGGCAATACGGCCGCAAAATGCTTTTCAAGGTCTCCAGCACTGCCGATTCGGCCCAGGCCTCCCTGTCCGCCAAATTCGTGCAGGACGAGTTCAAAAGACTGGACGCGCTTGTCAACTGTGCCGGAGTCGGCAAAGGCAATCTCGCCGAGTTCCAGACGGACGAGCAATGGAATGAAGTGCTGGGACCCAACCTTAACGGCATATTTTTCTGCTCCCGAAGCGCCATTCCCCTGCTGAAAAAGCAGGGCGGTACGATCGTCAGCATCTCATCTGTAGAAGGCCTGATCGGCTCGCCGCTGCTCACCGCCTATTGCTCGTCCAAGCACGGAGTTCTCGGTTTTACAAAGGCTCTTGCGATGGAACTGGGGCAGCACGGGATTCGGGTCAACGCGATCTGCCCCGGGGCGATCAACACCCCGATGCTCAGGATGGGACTCAAGGAGCTTCCAGAGATGCTTCGCAAACCTCTGATTAAGCGCACTCCGCTGAAGAGGGTGGGCGCACCCGATGACATTGCGCGGGCGTGCCTGTTCCTTGCGAGTCCGCTTGCGGATTTCATCACAGGTACGGCGCTGGTCGTCGACGGGGGCCTTACCTGCGGCATGGGATTTGACATGCTCTGATCGCCGCCTCCAATGGTTTCACGGGAGTCAAGATACCCGGCCGCTTGAGATCTTAAGACAGGAAAACAGCAAGTAATGGCAACGCTAAACGAACTGAAAAATTATAGTGAACCCAAAGAAGTCCTGCCAGGCCTTCACCGGATCCGGCTGCCTCAGCCGAAGTACGGAAGTGTATACGTTCATCTAGCGTCGGGCGGAAACGGCCCCTTGACACTGTTCGATTCGGGTTTGCCGCACGAAATGACGCAGAATGCCCTGTCGGACCAACTCGAAAAACTGGGCAAAAAGCTGAAGGATATCGACCAGATCGTATACACGCACTCCCATGTGGACCACATGGGAGGTGGCTATGTAATTTCAGGAGTGGCTCCGTCGGTAGCACATGTCGCACACAGGCATTGCATAGGCTTGTGCGAGGATTTCATTTCCTACAACCGGAATTCGAGTTCATGGAAGTCCCTCGTCACCCACCTCCGGTATGCCCCCGCAATTTTCGAACAAGTGGGCCGATTTATCCCGATGGACGCCGCCGCAAGGGAAAAGCTTTTCACGGGCAATGTCGATCCGCATTCCGCCGAAACCGAATACCATTCGTTTGCCGGCGGCGGGTCTCCAATCAGCTTCTCCTGCGGGCTCAAGGAGGGCGACATCGTTTCCGCTGGCCGGTACAAATGGGAAGTCGTGGAAACCCCGGGACACAATCCACACCATCTCGTCTTCATTGAATCACAAAGCCGGGTTTCGATCACCGGTGATATCATTCTTGACCATGGCACACCGATCATGAGGTCGATGGGTGACAACGTTACCACCTATCTGGACTCCCTGGCCCGCCTGAGCGATCGGGAGCTTGGTGTCGTATTGCCATCCCACGGCAGGATATTCGAGATGGGGAACCAAGCCCTGAAACGCGTTATGGTCCAGAGAGAATCCCTGCTGCAGTGGGTGTGGGATGAGATGAAAAAGGGTCCGGCATCGCTTCTGGATCTAAGTTTTGCGGCGATCCGGACCGGAGTTGCCGGGGAGAAAACGAATCCGATCCTGCTTGCCGGAGTTCTGGAATCAGCGCTTTACTCGTGGTGTGAGGACGGGAGCGCAATTTTCGATCCCGGAACCGGTCGCTTCGAGGCATCCTCGGACTGCCCACGCACCGCTGTCCAAGAATAATGACCCTACGCCGCCCTAGGCTGCCGTGCGAGTTCAAGTCGGTCAGGCCCGTACAGCATGATTGACTTGCGAAAACGTACCGACTTGTCGCTGGCTCGCATAATCCCGGGCATGCGAGCCACCAGCTTCTCCATGGCGATTCGGGCTTCAAGCCGGGCCAGAGGGGCACCCAG
>CAZSFB010000176.1:0-6305 GCA_964606035.1 uncultured bacterium
GATCGCCGAGAAGGTCCCGCAGCTCGTCGGTATCAAGCATGCGGTGAATGATCTGGAGTTCGTCTCGGAACTGCTGGTGAAGATGGGCCACGAGTTCCGCATCTTTGTCGGGCTGGAAAGCCTCTCTTTCCCCATGATGGCGGTGGGGGCGTCCGGGCTGATGAACGCCGTGGGGAATATCGCCCCCCGGAAAGTCGCCGACATCTGCAACCGGATTTTCGCCGGTGATCTTGAAGGAGCAAAAAGGCTCCACTACGAGCTTTTCGACCTGAACAAGGCCGTGTTCCTCGACACGAATCCAATCCCGATGAAATACATGATGAAGCGGATGGGACTGCTGGACACGAATGAGCACCGGCTGCCGATGGTTCCGGCGACCCCTGAGCAGGAAAAGCAGCTGGACCAGATTCTCGCGAAAGCCGGATTGATCTAGCCCGAAACGCTGCACCGGGCTTCTCTAAAAAAGGCTCCCCTGGGCTGGTGCCACCGGAATCCGGGTCACTTCGGGAACTTCCTCGGCGTTCAATCCGAGCCGGCGGCAGGTGCTGTCAAAAAGGCTGCTGACGAGATCCCAGCGCGGACCGGACCCTTCCATCCGGGTGCCGAAGTTTCCATCGTTCAGCCGCCCTTGCCGCATCTCCCGGATGCCGTTGAAGATTTTTTTCACCCGCTCGGGCGGGAACTCGGCCGTGATCCGTTCCGTAAAGACAGGCAGAACCTCCCGCGCCAGCCGGAGCATGGTGAAAAAGGCCCTCCGGGCGCCGGCCTCGCGGGACTTTTCCAGTATTCCGGCCATGTCGGATTCATTCAACCCCGGTATAAGCGGTGCCAGTGACACCCCGCAGGGAATCCCCGCTTCCGAAAGCGCACGAATGATCTCGAACCGCCTTTCCGGAGCCGCCGCCCCGGGTTCGAGCTTCCGGGCAACCTCTGAATCCAGAAACGGAATTGTCACGAATACCGCCACACCGGCCACCTCATGCAGCCTTCTCAATACGTCCAGATCCCGGCAGATGAGCGGCCCCTTCGTGATCAGGGCGGCGGGGTTTCTGTGAGCCACACACACCTCCAGACACCGGCGTGTGAGACGGTAGTTCGCCTCGAGCGGCTGATAGCAGTCGGTGTTCCCGGAAATAAGTATTGATTCGTGCCGCCAGGATTTTTTTCCGAACTCCCGGCCGAGGAGCTCCGGTGCGTTCACCTTGACGACAATCTTCCGCTCGAAGTCCGTCCCGGCTCCGAAATCGAGATACTGATGAGACGGACGCGCATAGCAGTAAGCGCATGCGTGCTGGCAACCCCGGTATGGATTGATCCCCCACCGGAATCCGACATCGGGACTGTCATTGTCATTCAGGATCGTTTTCGCCCGTTCCTCGTAAACATTCAGTTCGGCACCGGGCGGCTCCCCGAGCCATTCCACTGACCTCGTATGCCAGGGGTTCGGCGGATTGGAAACCGGCTTCAGCATCGCCTCCGATTACCGTATATAAAACGTATAATCAAGCAAGAACCTCAACCGCCCTTCTCCCAACAGCTCATCTCAACTCGCCGTAACCATTGGACTTGCCGCAACCATACGGGCTATGACGGCAATTCCCATGACGAAACCGCACATCCAGATCAGTGTCGTCGGAACCGATAAGCGCGGCGTGATCGCCCGCTTTACCGGTGAAATCTTCCGGGCCGGCGGGAACATTGAGGATCTTGAACAACACGTTCAGGACCAGGTGTTCGCCATGAGTGTGCTCGTGGACGCCTCCGAGCTGAAGGTGAGCCGCGAAGATTTCGAAAAAGCCCTTCAGGCAGCCGGAAGCGATCTCCAGATGGAGGTCCGGGTCGTCCATACCGACCGCCCCCGCCGTCAGCGGATTGCCCTGCTCGTCACCCGGGAGCCTGCCTGTCCTGAAGCCATGATCCGGGCGTGGAAAGCAGGCCGGATCAATGGTGATATCGCTATTGCCATCGGCACCTCGCCAGTGCTGGAGAAACTGGCCACCGATGCAGGACTTCCGTTTCACCACGTGGAGACAGGCAATCAGGCGACGAACGAGGAAAAGATTCTGGAGCTGCTCGCGGCCACCGATGTGGACCTGGTGGTCCTGGCCCGCTACATGCGGATACTTTCGCCGAAATTCGTCCTCCGGTATCCGAGCCGCATCATCAACCTGCACCCGTCACTGCTGCCCAGTTTTCCCGGCGCATCGGCCTACCGGCAGGCGCACCAGTTCGGCGCCAGGATCATCGGTTGCACCGCCCACTACGTGACGACGGACCTGGACCGGGGGCCCGTGATCGCCCAGAGCGCATTCCAGGCGGAGGCCGACGGACCGGAAAAACCGGAAGACGTTATCGCCAAGGGCCAGAAACTCGAAGGGGAGACCCTTCTCCGCGCTGTCCAGCTCCATCTGAGCGGACGTCTCCGGATCATCCGGAACAAGGTCGAGATACTTCCGGAAAAGTGACCGCTACGAAACCTCCGGAGTGCCTGCAGCTGGTCCATTTCCATCAATCAGCCTGAGAGCCTGCTCCACCTCGGAAAGCTCCCCTACCAGGTACACCACGTCACCGGCCATCAGCTTTGTCGTACCGGGGGATTCCACCAGTTTCTCTCCGCGCCGCACCGCAACGACCAGGGCTCCGGTTTTCTGATGGATCCCGAGTTCCCGTGCTGCATATCCCTCGGCGGAAGTGCCACGGCGCACAAGAATACTCTCGATCTTCAGCTCTGAAAGTGCACCATGCTGGGCAAGCGTAAGACGCGGCAGTTTCGGACTCCGCTCCGTTGTCTGCGTCGCAAGGCGCACATCATGAATGCGGTCGTCTATCACGTTCCGGGGAAGCTCCAGAAGCCTGAGCAGCCGGGACATGACCTCGACGCCGCCCTCGACTTCCTCCGCCACCACGTCCGCCGCTCCCAGTTCCAGGAGTCGCGGCTTTTCGGCAACATAGTGGGTCCGCATGAGAACCGGCAGGTCCGGAGCGACACGGTTTACGGTTGCGACAACCCTCTCGGCGGCCTGTGGGTCATTGATGAGGATCACCAGAGCCCTTGCCTGCTTCACGTGGGCATGTTCCAGGGCTTCCTCGCTGGTTGCGTCTGCGTAGAAAACCGGTTCACCCGCCGACCGGGCCTTCCGGACACCCTCGGAATTGAGCTCCAGCACAATGTACGGGACATCACATGCGGCAAGCGATTTCGCCAGAACCTTGCCCGCAAGTCCGTACCCCACAATGACGATGTGGTTCAGGAGACCCACCCCGTGTTTCTCGGTGTCCTCCTGGTCGATGCTTTTCACACCCATGAGCTTCGCCAGAGGCGCCAGCAGCTTTTCACCGGCGGTGAAATGGGGAGCCGCCCGTACCAGCACCGGCGTGAGGAACATGCTGATGATTCCCGCTGTGAGAATCGGCATGCTGCTGCCCTTGTCCACAATGCCTTCGGTTTCCGCCACCTTCACCAGCACGAAGCCGAATTCCCCGAACTGCGCAAGACCCACACCCGAGAGCCAGGCCACCCTGGCCGGGAAACCAAGCGCCAGCGCGGCAAAGGTCGCGATGAAGCCCTTGGCCAGCAGAAATCCAGACAGGATCAAGGCTTCCTGGAGAGGATGACCGATCACTTCCCTCATATCGAAAAGCATCCCGAGCGAGACAAAAAAGATCGTCACGAACAGGTCCCGCACCGGAAGCATGTCGCCCATCGCACGATGGCCATACTCGGTATCCGCCACCACCACGCCACCCAGAAACGCCCCAAGTGCAAGTGACAGCCCTGTGAGCGATGTGACCCATGCTGTGCCCACACAAAGGCCGATCACCGCCATGATGAACATCTCGCGGCTCCGGGCCGCATCCACCCACGCAAGCACACGGGGAACAATCCACTGGGCGATCACCACCGTTACCACGACAACAATGGCCGCCTTCCCGAGTGCCTGGCTCACGTTCCAGACCGCCTCCACCGGATCGTCCAGCTGGTCAAGAAGCGGAACGATCAGCATCATCGGAACGACGCAGAGGTCCTGGAAAATCAGCGTACCCACCACAAAGCGGCCGTGGGGGGCATCCAGTTCCCGGCGCTCGGCGAGCGCCCTCAGGACGATTGCCGTGCTGGAAAGGGAAAATATGAACCCGTAAAGGATCGAACGTCCGAGCGGTTGGCCCAGCCCCATCGCGATGGCGGCCGTCGCAGCGGCAGTCAGCCCCACCTGCAGCAGTCCACCCAGTGCCACCTGCCGGAAGATTGCCCGGATCCGTCCGAGGGAGAATTCAAGGCCGATTGTGAACAGCAGGAGGACGACGCCAACCTCGGCAAGCACCTCGATCGCGCTCAGTGAACGGGCAAGACCAAATCCGTTGGGGCCCAGAAGCGCGCCAGCCAGCAGCAACCCTGCGACCGTTGGCAGCCTGAAGCGCGAAAGCACGACCGTAACAATGACTGCCACGGCGGCGATCACAGCCAGTTCATCAAGAAGCGGTATATGACCCATGCGAGCCCGGGGCTCCCCGGGGAGGGTCTAACATGAACCGGACGCAGCGGAAAAGCGCGGACGCAGCCAGCCCCAAAAGAAACGGGCGGGAGATGCTCCCGCCCGTTCCCGGTCTCATGTGCCAGATCAGCTGCAGGCTTCGAGCAGGATCTCGGAAATGTCCTTCAGTTTGAGCGACTCTTCACGGTCTGTCGTCTTGATACCGTCCTGGAACATGACCATGCAGAACGGGCAGGCAGTGGCGGTCGTGCCCGCGCCGGTTTCAGCCGCCTGGTTCACGCGGAGACGGTTGATTTTCTCTTCCTCATGAACCTCGTACCACATGTTCGCGCCACCGGCGCCGCAGCAGAAGCCGCGTTCGCGGTTCTTGTCCATCTCGACCAGCTTGGCCCCTGCCGCCTGAAGCACCTCACGGGGAGCGTCATAGTTGTCATTGTGGCGGCCCAGATAGCAGGAATCGTGGTAGGTGATCTTCTCCTCGATCTTGCGGTTGGGTTTCAGTTTTCCTTCCTTGACGAGGGAATCCAGGAACTCCGAATGGTGCATGACTTCGACCTTCTCCAGGCCCAGGTCCGGATACTCGTTCTTGAAGGTGTTGAAGCAGTGCGGGCACTGCGTGAGGATCTTCTTCACCCCAGTCATCTTGAACATCATGATGTTCTCGATGGCGAGTTGCTGGAACAGGCCCTCGTTGCCGAGACGCCTGGCGGTATCACCCGTACAGCCCTCTTCCTTGCCCAGTACGGCATACTTCACACCGGCCATCTCGAGAAGTTTCAGGACCGCTTTCGTCACTTCGGTATTCCGGCTGTCGTAGTTGCCCGCACAGCCAATCCAGTAAAGGACCTCGAAATCCGGGTTCTGCTCCACGGTCACCGGCTTCACGGGGGAGTCACCGACCCAGGCCATGCGGTCGCCGCGGGCCATGCCCCACGGGTTCTTGTTGTTTTCCATCTTCTTCATGGTCTCGACCATGTGCGGCGACTGGTTGCCCTCGTTCGCCATGTGCCGCCGCATCCCCATGTACATGTCCACGTGTTCGATAAACACCGGACAGGCGGTCACGCAGGCATTGCAGGTCGTGCAGGACCAGACCGTATCCGCATGAATCGCATCGTCAGAGACGAGCGCCGGCCGCTGGTCGAGCGGCTTGTCCATGTATTTCTCCGAGTAGCCCGCCACATTCCAGACAAAATGCATCGGGGAAAGATCACGCCCGGCGGCGGTCGCCGGACATTCGGTCGTGCAGCGCGCGCACTTGGTGCAGGCATCCACGGAAAGGAGCTGCTTCCAGGAAAGGTCCTCGATCTTGCCGAAAGAGCCGGCGAAGAATTCGGACTCGTCCATGTCCTCCCGCATCTCGAACTCCTCGTTTCCGTCGGAGTCCTTCTTCCAGTTGAAGAGCTGGAACGGCGTTGTCATCTTGCCGGTCGGCTTGTGTGTGCGGAGGAAGATATTGAGCGGCGAGGTGATGATATGCGCGAGCTTGCCGTAGGGAATATAGGCAATAAACCCGAACACCACAGCCATGTGTACCCACCAGATGGCGTTATGGAAATATCCCAGTCCGTTGTGCCAGTAGGGCGCCTGGTCCCACGCCCGGAATCCTGTCGCCGGCCCAGGCTCACCAAACACCGCCACAAGAACGTGGCCTGCAAAGCTGCCCACAGGCGACCAGGCACGGAACGGCTCATCAAACAGCGCGATGCGGGCTCCCTCAACGAGGAACCCCGTTACGGCGATGATGCCAAAGAGGCCAAGTATCCGGAGGTCATCAATGGAGGTCTCCAGATGCTTCGGCCTTTTCACGAA
>CAZSFB010000177.1:0-6225 GCA_964606035.1 uncultured bacterium
GGGCCTCCGTCGGGCAGCCGAAATCGCACACCCCCGAGCCGTCGCAGCCGGGGGCATTCCGCCGGATCACCTTGTGGGACCAGCCGAGTTTTTCGCAGCCGCGGGCGATCACCCGGGCGATGCCTCCCAGGTATTTTGGATCGCCCGGCTCCACCTGGAGTTCCCGCTCCACCCGCTCGAAATACGGGCGCAGGTTGTCAGGGCTGAAATCCGCTAGCCTGAACTCGGTCACCCATCGCTCAAGCACCCAGTCGGGTGTCCTGAAACAGGTCCCTGTGTTGATCGCCGTGGAACCGCCCACGAGGCGGCCCATGGGCACAGCGATGAAGTTGTTCCCAATCGTGCCGGTGACACCGCCGTTTCTGTGGTGGGCCCGGTGCATATTCAGGGAACGTCCGGTGAATGCGTCGCGGTCCCGCCATTCGCCTTCTTCGATGAAGACAACGGCAAGGCCCTTTTCGGCAAGCTCCTTGCCGAACACCGCTCCGCCGGCGCCGGTGCCCACGACAACAACATCACACTCGATCTCCTCGCCTTCGGGGATCGAACTGCCGGGCATGACCTGCTGCCGCCACCGCTCCGGCGGTTCCGGCTTCCCGTGAAACTCGTAGACGCAGCCCATGGCCCGGTAGATCTCCGGGTCGTCGAAATGGGTTGCCTTGAAGGGAGACGTGAGTCCCAGGAACAGAAGCCGGGTAATGACGGAGCTTTCGCTCCAGTTGTTGAGGATCTCTTCCCGTTCCTCGCGGCCGAGTTCCGCAAAGGAAACACCTTTGCGGGCCCTGGCGGCGAGGTCCAGTGTCCGCAGCATGGCAGTGAAGCCCTTATCAAGCCCGCCGTGGGAGAGGTAATCCTCCAGCCGCCCCACGGAGCGTTCGGATACGCCCATGAATACCCGGCCATCCGGAATCACCGCTTCACCAAGGGCAAGGGCGAGCCGTTTCTCCTGCGGGGTAAAAGCCATACGCCTGGTTGCCTGTCAGGTTCAGCCACCCGTGGGGTGGTGTTCGCGGATCCAGTCGAGGATGAACCGGTTGACGTCTTCCGGCTTTTCCTGCTGGAGAAAATGGCCGGTGCCCTGTACCCGGACCACCCTGAGGCCGTTCGGGAAATCCTCCGGCTTCATGACGATGTCGTAGAGCCGGGTGTCCATGCAGCCGTCGAGTTCGCCGGTGAGGGCGAGCGTGGGTACTGGGACTTTCGCGGTGGTGATCCTGCGGGTTTCGCGGGAGGCACTGCTGACCGGATCAAAAAATGCCCGGTAGTACCCCAGCGCGGCCTTCCGTACGCCAGGTTTTGCGAACGTCGCTTTCAGCCGGGTCATCTCTTCTGGCGGCCAGTTCCAGCCGGGAGACCAGTCACGCCAGAGTTTTTCGATAAACGCCCAGTCGTTCCGGGAGACAACCGCATCGGACAGAAAGCGGAGCTGAAAAAAGATCATGTACCAGGAGTTGCGGATCTGGCCCGGCAGTTCACGGATACCCATGGGCATTCGCCTCAGGTGAGGGACGGCCAGTGTGGTAAGCGAGTGGAACCGGCGCGGGGCAAGGGTTCCGGCCGCATAGGTGGTGATCGCACCCCAGTCATGCCCCACGAGATGGCAGCGTTCCACCTTGAGAAAATCCAGCCAGCCGATGACATCTTCCGCCAGCCGGATCACGTGGTAGTCACCGTCGGCGGGCTGGGAGGACGGTTCATAGCCCCGCATCATCGGGGCAATAGCCCGGTAACCCGCCGCCGCGATGGCATCCATCTGGCAACGCCAGGTGCGGTTATGGTCCGGAAATCCGTGAAGCAGGAGGACCACCGGTCCTGAGCCCTTTTCGAGGGCAGAGAAGGTGAGTCCGTTCGCTTCCAGTTCAATCTGGCGGGGTTCGCTCATCGGACCGTCCTTTTATCACCTGAACCGGATGGGGCCAAGGATTTCATCTTCCCGCTTGCCCGTTTTCGGCCTGATCCTGTAATAAACGCCATTCATTCGGGGGGAGGTCCCATGAAAGAACTGACTTACAAGGAACTGGCGGCATCTTCGAACTCCGTCCTTGAGGAGATTTTCAGGGCGGGGAAGCAGCCGTCCCCGGAGCAGTTTGCGGGATATGAGTTCCGGGGGTTCAATACCCCGTTTTTCGCCAGGCTTCTCGGCATCCAGCAGTTTATCAAGGGGATGTTCCGGAACAGCAAGGGAGAGATCGAGGGATACAATATTTCGGTCCGGCAGACTGGTCTGGACGGCCAATGGGAATACAAATCCAGTGAGCCCAAACGGTTCGGTTTCTATGACGTGTATCCGGTTCGCGCCGGAGACAGGGACAACTACTATCCAAACGCCACACTTCTTGACTACGGCTCGAATCCGCGGAACGGGCTGTTCGATCCCTGGGTGCTGCGTGATTACATGGTGCAGCCCTATGCCGGGAATCCGGACATTTTTATCGGGAAGGCCTATATCCGGGTGGGCCCGGTCTGCATCCCGAGCAACTTTTTCATTCTGGAGCGTTACCGGGCCGCTGACTGGAAACTCGACTGAAACTGCCCGAAATCAGTTTTTTTACGGCGGTCATCTGCCACTATCGAAGCCGGATCTGAAACAGGAGACAGAGAAATAATGGATTTTGCCATCCCCCAGCGCGCACAGAACCTCGCCGCAAAGACCAGAAAATTCGTTGACGAGGTCGTGATCCCGTACGAACAGCGGGAAGATTCCGATCACCTGCCGGATAACATCATCGATGAGATGCGGCAGAAGGCCAGGGACTGGGGTATTTATACGCCGCATCTTCCGGAAGACCTTGGCGGTCATGGCCTGAGCCACGTCGAGACAGCAGCGGTATTCATGGCAGCAGGGCGTTCGCTCATCGGTCCGGTGGCACTCAACTGTGCCGCCCCGGACGAAGGGAACATGCACCTGCTCCACAAGGCGGCCAATGCGGAGCAACGGGAAAAATACCTGAAACCCCTTGTGAGCGGGAAAATGCGTTCCTGTTTCGGCATGACCGAACCGGCCCAGGGCGTTGGTGCCGATGCCAGCATGGTGAAGTCCACCGCCGTGAAGAAGGGTGACGAGTGGATCCTGAACGGCCACAAGTGGTTCACTACGGGGGCGATGGGGGCGGGATTCTGCATTTTTGCCGCTGTGACCAACCCTGAGGCAAAGGCCCATGATGCCGTCTCGCTGTTCCTGGTCCCGATGAACACGCCGGGCTTCACGGTGAAGCGGATGATTCCGGTGCTGGGGACTCACGGACCCGGCGGACACTGTGAAATGGTTATCAAGGATGTCCGGGTTCCGCAGTCGGCGATGCTCGGCCGGGAAGGGGAGGGGTTCAAGCTGATGCAGATACGGCTGGGTCCCGCGCGGCTCACCCACTGCATGCGATGGATCGGCGCGGCGGAACGGGCCCTTGAGCTGATGGCCCACCGTGCGCTGGAGCGCGAAGCCTTCAAGGTGAAGCTGGCCGATCATCAGAACGCCCAATGGTCGGTTGCCGACTCGGTGCTGGACCTGCACACCGCGAAACTGGTGACATTCCATGCGGCCTGGTTGCTGGATCAGGGTGACGAGGCCCGTCAGGAAACCTCCATGGCAAAGCTGTACGCCTCCGAGGCCGTGAACCGTGTTTTTGACCGTGCCGTTCAGATCATGGGCGGGCTCGGATACTCCGGAGATACGCCAGTGGAGCGGTTCTTCCGTGAGGGCAGGGCGTTCCGAATCTATGACGGCCCGTCAGAAGTACACCGGATGGTGCTCGCCCGCAGCTTCTTCAAGCAGATCGCGAAGAACCCGCCGGTGGGAACCAGCTGGGTGAAGTTCTAGACCCCGGCACAAAGCACTGAAAGAAGAGAGGGCGGTCCGTATGGCCGCCCTCTCTTCTATATGCCCACGGGCTTATTCAGTGCTCGTCTTCTTCTTCGCCTTTTGTTGCCTTCGCATCCGGGACATTACTGGCCGGAGCGGCGTAGGCCCCCGCCGCGCCATGCTTGTAGACGAGTTCGCCGCCTTCATGGCCGGTGGCGACAGCGGCCCCGGCTGACCCGATCATGAGGAGTGTTGCAGCCGCCATGGCGATTTTCGCGTTTTTCTCGCTGGAGCGGAGAAGAAACAGCGAAGTCAGGCTTGCCAGCACACCAAGCCCTGTAAGAGCCATGAACATTTCGGCAAGTTCTTCATGTTCATGGATGGAGGCCTCCGGGACAATCTGTTCCACCCGGTCCTCCTCCTGCTCACCGGTCTTGTAAGAGATTGCGCCCCCTGCAAGCGCGGCTGCCTGGAAGACGAGAATGATGATCCAGGTCTTTGCCTCCAGTTTTTTCGCATGAATGGCAGCCAATGCGGCAATGGCAATGACCGGCAGAACGATGGCGATCCCGACCGGAATATGCACGACACCGGGATGCAGCGGCAGGTTGTCCATGATTTTCAGATTCCTCGCATCGCCAGTACTGGCGGCATCGCCAGTCCGGGGATGCATCAGAATATCCGGTAACATTTCCAGGGGATATGATAATTGTCCGGTCCCGATCCAATTGGCTGAAATTAATGGGAAATTCAGGCTGCAGAGCATGGCCACTCGTGTAATGCAGTCAGCCCATTTTTTCGAAGATTCCCACTTTGAGATAGTCGGCCCCGGGGAAATCTTCCGGGGCTGGGAGTCTCTCCACCAGACGGAATGCGGCAAGCGACTGCCGGAAGGCATGCCAGGTCCAGCCGCTATGGTTTGAAGCGGCAAGCAGTTGTCCCCCGGGTGCCAGCATCTCCAGAAACAGAGGTGCCATTTTCAGGTAGCCGTCCCGCACGGTGAAACGGTCCGACTTCCCTGTGGAGTAGGAGGGTGGATCCACGACGATGAAGTCGAACTTCTCGCCCCGCCGGGCCGCCTGTTCGAGGTAGCTGATGGCATCCTGCTGTTTCTGGGTGATGACCGGCTCGACGCCTGACAGGTGTGCGTTGGCCCGTGACCAGTCGAGCCAGCGCGGGCCTGTGTCCACTTCCGTAACGGAAGCGGCGCCCGCTGTGGCAGCCACGATTGAAAATGCACCTGTATAGGAAAAGAGATTCAGGACGGACGGAGCATTTCCGGCCGTTACGCGCCTCCGGACAATTGCCCCAAGGACTTTCCGGCCATCCCGCATGTCAAGGAAAAGCCCCGTCGAAAACCCCGCGTGCAGGGAAACCAGGAAGGGAACACCATTTTCCGTGATCTCAAACGGACCTGCGGGAACAGTTCCCGACAATACGCGGGGCGCAGTGGCAGCTTCGGCTTCCTCAGCGGACAGGTGGGACAGGTTGTCCGGGCGGAGTTTCCAGACCGCGCTGGTGGCGGAAATCCCCAGCGATTCAGGCAGGGCCTTTATAACCTGTTCTGTCCAGTAGCGGGCGGCACCCTCGGGGTTCTTTTCGCTATCTGGATAGACCGTTGCGAGGAGATGCCCAGCGTAATAGTCGAGTGTGATTTCCGGATGCAGTTCAAAATGGGAAAGCCGGAAGGCATTGGTCCGGCCCGCGAGAACCGCCCGGCGGGAGAGAGTTGCCAGGACTGAGGGTGAAGGGTTCCGGTTGGCCACGCCGGGAGATTAACTCACACGACGGTTACATCAACGAGCGGTCCCAGGGTCAGGCGGCAGGTGACAGGCCGGTCCTGCAGATACGGCTCGCCGTCAATAACAGTCAGCCCGCATTTTTGGATCTCGACGGCTTTTGGAGCGAACTGGCGGAGTTTCACGTCATCCCCCCAGCTCCGGAGCCGCCCCCGTCCCCACATGACCAGCGGCAGTGACGCTGCAGTCTTGTAGAGGTCCTGTGTCCAGTAGGTCATGAAACCCATTTGGTTCCCGGCCGAGGGTGCATGCTCGAAAAGGCTGAAATTGAGAATGAGCCGTTCGATGGTCGAGGCGACACAGAAAGTCTGGCCTGAAACGGTCTCTTGGCCGTCAATCCGGTAGGCTGCGTCGAGCGGCCAGTACCAGTTCTGGTAGGATTCGTCGGGCCGGGTAACCGCGTCCTGAACGAACTTGAGGATCATCGCCACAGTTGCCACCGGACCGCCATCGGTTTCCAGATACTTCTGGACAAACTTGGCGATGAATCCATCGGTGAAGGTGAAGCAGTAGACAGGCCTCCGGTCCTCGAATTCCACCCGGATGAGGCTGCGCCGGGTGCGTTGCAGCGGGTGTTCAAGCCGCAGGTGTTTCGCCCAGCGGCCGAGAACCTCCTCTGGGGTTCCTTTC
>CAZSFB010000178.1:0-6186 GCA_964606035.1 uncultured bacterium
CGCAGTATCATTGCCAGTAGCTTCCTATTCGCTTTGCTTTATCCGTCGGATAACAATTCCAATGAGTGGGATGCGCTCATAGATCAGTTCACCCACATCGAAGTAATCCCGATGGGTGGCCACCAGATCACTTTTGAAGGTTAAGAATGTGGCCCCGTGGACCGGAATCATTTTTCCACCTAGACGGCGGATACCGACATTCATTGTCCATGTGAGCGATGCGCAGTCGGGAGTCTCGATTTCATCGGCAAAGGTAAATTGGCAGGAGCTCACTCCTGCGTAGAGCTGTGCAAAATAAGCTTTCAGGTTTTCAATTCCGCTGACGGTGTGCAGTGGGTCCTGGAACTGGCAGTCGGGGATATAGAGAGACTCCAGGAGATCGACAGAGTCCTGATCCAGACGGCGGTATATATCTTTGAAGCGATTAAGAACCGCTTTCTTGTGTATTAGTTGTGTCGAGTTTTTTATGACCATTTTTAATAAAATCAATCAAATAAATAGACTATACATGGACAATATGCACATAAAAAGCTTGACGTGTCAATACTTTTTAGACAAATAATGAACATCGGACAGTTTGGCTAGTTGTCCAGCAGGCAGGTGACGATTCCAATGGCAGTTGTATCTGGCAATAATACCGAGGCGTTGGGCAAGTACCGTATCGGTGTCGTATCTAGGATTACTGGAATCTCTCAACATGCACTGAGAGTATGGGAGCGCCGGTACGGGTCTTTTGATCCTGTCCGAACGGAAGCTGGCGGCAGGCTATATACCGATGCAGATATTTCCCGGTTCATTCTTATCAAGAAGCTCTTGGACCGGGGGCACTCGATCGGTCGTCTGGCGAAGCTGCCAACCGGGGAGCTAGAACGGATTTTCGCCACTTACCAGGTGGAGAAACCAGAACCCCTGCCATCGCCAGATATTGCCGACATCCGGCGAAAATTTCTCTCAGCCATTAACCTTCTGGATATTCAGCAGGCGGAACAGATTCTTCAGCGGGCCGCCGCTACCCTGAACTCCCGAACTCTCGTGATCGATCTGATTGTTCCGATCGTTCAGGAGGTTGGTGCAAGATGGGAGCGCGGCGACTTCCGGGTATTCCATGAACATGCGGCGACAGCGATTCTCAGGAATCTCATAGCCACACAGCTTAAGGCCTACGCTCCTGGAGCAAGCGCACCGGCAGCGGTAATCACAACTCCATCAGGTGAGCAGCATGAGTTCGGGGCTCTGATTGTGGGGATGCTGATTGCGAGCCGTGGATGGCGTATATTCTACTTAGGAACGAGTCTTCCAGCTGCTGATATAGTTGACGCAGTGAAGTCGAGCCGGGCCGGATATCTTTTTATCTCCATTGCCGCCTGCCGCGACGGTGACCTGACTGAAGAGCTGAAAGCAGTCACGGAAGCTATTCCTGACGGTGTCAAGATGGTCATAGGGGGTGGCGGTGCCCCACGATATCATGCCGCACTTCCCGGCCTGGAAATAATCACGGAGCTGTCAGACTTCGAAGAATGGCTTGACCGCAGATAAAGAGAGGGATGGCCTATAGCCCTTCGACGGATATCTCCAGCTCACCGAGCCGAATGCGATCACTGTTTCTGATTGACAGATGAGATGTGTTTTTCCCGTTCACCTCGGTCCCGTTGGTGGATCCAAGGTCAATGACTCCGCCACCACGCTCATCCAGATAGATAAGTGCATGGAGCCGCGAAACAGTCTGGTCCTGCACCCGGATGTCGTCGCGCCGGCGGTAAGAATCCAGTGATGGAGGGAAATTCGGGGCAGTTGCCTCGGGATCCCGCTCGCGGTTCGCAAGAAGGCCTTCCGCCCGTTCCACGATCTGACGTGGCAATTCTGCACGGCCAGAAGTGCGGATATCGCGCACGGCCGTGACCTCAACGGTCTGGCCCGTGACGTATTCGCGCCCGATCACCACGCACTCACCCCGGTGCAGCTCGATCACCCGGCCCTTATCGGGGCCGGAGACAAGCCTCAGAATGAGCTCACGCGGGATAGCGCCTCCGGTTTGCACCGGCCTATTTCCTCACTGGTGGATGGCGGCGGCTCGACAACTCGCTAACCTGATCCAGGAATATCCGTATTCGTTCAGTTGGGATGGTGAAGCTGATACCCTGGGCATTTCGTGCAATTGCCGTATTGATACCGATGACCTTTCCGGTGATGTCGAACAGCGGCCCGCCTGAGTTTCCCGGGTTGATGGGCGTATCGCTCTGGAGGAATGACATGTCGTCGTCACTACCGCTGGCTCCGCCTCGTCCCCGCTGCAGTTCAGCCAGGGACCGGCTGCGCTGGGAAACAATGCCGTGGGAGACGGAGTGGGTCAGGCCAAGGGGATTGCCGATCGCAACGACGATATCGCCTTCCTGAAGCCGGGAGGCATCGGCGAGGGTGGCGGCCGGGAAATCTCCAGCCGGTGTCACCCTGAGAAGCGCTAGGTCGTGCTTTCGATCCACGGCAACGATTTCAAGTTCGTGGAGCTTTCCATCCTCTGTTTTCGCCGAGAGCTTGTCGGCGCGGCTGACGACGTGGGCGTTGGTGAGCATGAAGCCCGCCCTTGAGCAGAAAACGCCACTGCCCAGGGCCTCTCCGGGGATATCGACAGGGGGAAGTCCCGGCACTGGGATGATCAGAATCTGCGCCCGGACCGGTGTTGCTGTTTTGACATAGATATTGACGACAGAACTCTTCTGCCTCGCCGCCAGATTACGGATGGTATCGGTCATCATTGGCTGGCCGGGGGGTGGCGATTTGTCCGGGTCAATCTGGCAAATATCGCCGGACGTCAAGCCGCTCACGGTATTGGCAGCCGGCATCAGGCGGATTCCCTCTTCCGAATAGTCGGGTTCGGGGGCCGGTGCGAAAAAAAGGCCCAGAAGTCCGCATCCCGAAAGCAGAAACAAACTGCCCGTGCAGGTGAAAATCAGAATAACCCGGAGAATCGGCAAGCGAAAAATCATGGTGGCTTCTTACCGCCGGATAGACAGGGGTTTCAAGGCGGGAGGAGCCAGCCGGTTCAGTGCGGGTACAGCGGTATCTGGGTGGTTCAGTGCGCTAAGGGTGTGTCGATGAATTCTCTTGACACCCAAGAGGCATTCTGGTTAACTGGTTTAACCAGTTGGATTGCTGGTTAGAACCGGAGCTGATGGGAAATGCGGGTCGCCCCTATCGAAAAGATTAATGTCTCGGATGGAATCGCGGAACAGCTCCGTCGGCAGATTCTGAAGGGCCAACTCAAGCCGGGTGACAAGCTTCCTCCAGAACGGGAACTTGCCCTGCGATTCGGCACAAACCGCAATACCTTGCGGGAAGCACTACGGATTCTGGAAGCCTCCGGGCTCGTGCATATTCGCCAGGGTGCACCGATGGAGATCGCCGATATTGCGACGGAAGGCCGTCTGGATCTTCTTCCTTACCTGGCAACTTACTCCGAAATTACTCCTGAGATCATACGCCCTTTGCGGCACGCAATGCGGTTGCGGCAGCTTCTTCTGTCAGAGGCCGCAGCGGCAGCGGCAGAATGTGTGACGGCCGCTGACGTTGCCGAACTGAGATCCCTTGCCAACAAGGCAAGAGAAGCTGAAGACCCGCAAAACGAGCAGCAAGCAGACTATTCCGTCTATGCCGCGATGATCCGCATGACCCGGAGTATTGCGTTTCAGTGGAGCTACAACTCCTTTTCGCCCGCCTACCGGGAGTTGGTGGCGCGAGGCGGGGGCCTGTGGAAACTCCCCGCGTGGTCGTCGGACTCCAGAGATAAGGTGATAAATGCTATCGCAAAGAAAGATCCTAACCAGGCCCGCCGGAATCTTTATGATCATTTTGAAAAACTCGATGAAGAAATGTTTCGGGCATTTGGAAAGTTAATCCCGGCTCGTAAAACCGCAAAAGGAAACTGAGGAAATGGCGAGCACCTCAAAATATTCGCGTGATGAAGTGGACCGGATGATTGCTGAGGGTGGACTGAACTACCTCGAGGTCTATCGGCTGAAACACCAGCATCCCTGGAACCAGGCTACCCATTATGTCGGCATCCCCATGATTGTCTTCAGTCTCGTTTGGCCATTTTATACTTTGATGTCCTGGGGTGAGTTCGATTGGAAAACCCTCGGCATTTTCTTTGTTGTCGGCTGGCTCTTCCAGTTTGCTGGTCATCTGATTGAGGGAAATCAGCCTGCGTTCTTCAGGAATCCGGTCCATCTGATTATGGGGCCAGTATTCATCATCACAAAGCCATTTGTCTGGATCTACGAAAAACTCACTGGCCGCAAGGTCTGGAAATCCGACCGTATGCAGGCCTCCTGAATTTCACGCTGACGTACCATATCGGCGCATTGACGCCATGCGTACAAAGCCCAAAAACTTAACAGCACCGTTACGTGTGGCCACTGATTGCGGTATGATCCCGCCGTGAACCGTGTGACTTCTTTAATTGTTCTGTCTGCCTTTCTTGCACTGACTATCCCGAGTCTCCCGGTCAAGGCATTGGACGAAGCCGAGACGCTTTTTCCCGTACTGCTGCAGGGATCGGATGCCCCGGATCTGCTGGGAAAGAATATCACCGAGCTTTCGTTGTTTACCTGTCAGGAAAGCCGCATCCGCCCGATTCTTTTCCAAGTAGATGAATATAACGCAGAGGGACGGATTGTTCCGAACGTTTTCAAAGGGGAGCCTGTCCGGGATGAGACTCCGGGCGTGATCGACGAAAATGATATGATCATTTTCATGGTTCGGGATATCGGTGATCCCTGTGCGCCGGAACAACTTGCCCGGGCGCAGGGAAAAGTTGTGGAGATTCCTTTTTCGGGAAGTGGTGGCCGGATGGTTTATGCCCTGGTTGGCGCACAGCTTGGGGCTATCGCGGCATCACCCCTGCGTTATGACCAGAAGACTGACACGGTGACCACGCCAGCCTATGTCTGGGGTTATTCAGTGAAAATGGCTCATCTTTTTGATCGGCTCCAGTTCCGGGATTACCGGGGGGCTACGGGAGATCACTTTGACCGTCTCAAGGTTCGTATGAAGGCGCGGTCTCTCGGCAATTTGATGACCATCAACGTGAATGAGGATGACATCGAGTCTACCCTCAGAGGCGTGAAGGCGGGGCCGGTCCGTATCGTGAGAGACGTCCCGGTATCTGTAACTCCGGTTCCCGGCTTCAAGATCAGTGCGGTCGTCGAATTCATTCATTACGAACGGATGTGGGATGCCCAGGTCCGGTTCCGGTTGCCCACCCATGCGGCAATGTTCCTGTCCACGCTTGATGTCAGGTTCGTCATTGATTTCAACGACACAAAAGGAATGCGGTTTGTGACTAAAACCGAACCCCAAGGGCTTCCCATTGAAGGGAACTCGACGGATGGTCCCGTCCCTGTTGACATGGGGTCGGAACCTTGGCAGCTACTTACGGGACAGGGACTGACGGCAGTGGTTTTTGTGAATTACGACAGAGAACTGAAACTCTCGCCGACGGCCTACTACATGGATAACCGGAACGTGCCTGATCCGCCTGAGGAGACGCCCGGTTGCAGTCCCTGCACCGGTTTTGAACTGAATCGCTGGGAAAATCTGAAGGCTCAGTGGTATTCCTTCGGCGCCCAGATATTTCTCGCTTCCCGATTCCCGGAAGGCGGCGGCAGCGGGATTTACAAACGCTACCAGACCCGGCCCAAGCCAATCCGGCCTAACTGACGCTGTTATCTATTTCCGGTCCCTGACTGGGAGGTACTTGGTGTTTCGTGCGCCCAGATATACCTGCCGGGGACGGGCGATCTTCTGGTCCTTGTCATTCAGCATTTCGATCCACTGGGCGATCCACCCGGCCGTGCGGGGGATGGCGAACAGGACTGTAAACATGTCTACCGGGATCCTGAGAGCTTCATAAATAAGCCCGGAATAGAAGTCGACGTTCGGATAGAGCTTTCTCTGGACGAAGTAGTCATCTTCAAGGGCGATCCGCTCGATCTCCATGGCGATCTCGATCTTGTGGTTGCGTCCCACCGCTTCGAACACTTCATCTGCCATCTTCTTGATGATCTTCGCCCGGGGATCATAGTTCTTGTATACCCTGTGGCCGAACCCCATGAGGCGCCCTTCGCCTGCCTTGCAGGATTTTATAAACTCCGGAACCTTGTCCTTCGAACCAATCTTGTCGAGCATCTC
>CAZSFB010000179.1:0-6180 GCA_964606035.1 uncultured bacterium
ATGGTGACCCTGATCCGGTTCCTCTCCAATCCATCCTTTCCGCCAGAAGTAGAAGACCAGCGACAGGGCCACGAGCAGCATGAATCCGAGCGTAACGAGGTAGCCGTATCGCCAGTTCAGCTCCGGCATGTTCCAGGGAGAGGCCTCGGTGTGGAAGTTCATGCCGTAGACGCCGGCAATAAAGTTGAGAGGAATAAAGATGGTCGAGATGATGGTGAGGACCTTCATGATCTCGTTCATCCGGTTGCTGACGCTCGACAGGTAAATATCCATGAGATCGGACCCGAGTTCGCGGTAGGTTTCCGTGAGATCAAGGATCTGCACCGTATGGTCATAGCAGTCGCGCAGGAAGACGCGGGTGTTGGCTCCAATCAGCGGGTGGTCCTCGCGGAGAAGGTTGTTCATGGCATCACGGAGCGGCCAGATCGCGCGGCGCATCATCATGAGATCCCGCTTCTCCAGATGCACCAGTTCCACGGTCTTGCGGGAGGGTTTCGTAACCACCTCGTCTTCAAGGTTTTCAAGCCGCTCTCCGAAGGTTTCCAGGATCGGGTAATAACGGTCGATGGCCGAGTCGAGAAGCGAATAGGCGAGATAGTCGGTTCCCAGTGCACGGGTACGGCTTCCGGGAGCCCGGATGCGGCTGCGGATGAGATCAAAACTGTCGGGGACACGCTCCTCGAAAGAGATGACGAAGTTTGGCCCTATGAAAATGCTGAGCTGTTCAGTCTCGAAGGTGCCGGTGCTGACAGATGGAAGCCGGGCAATCATGAAGATCAGTTCGCCATAGTGTTCTACTTTCGCCCGCTGGTGGCCATTCGCTACATCCTCCAGCGCAAGCGGGTGCAGGCCGAACAGGTCGCCAAGGAGTCCGAGCGTGGTCACATCGCCGGTCCCCGATACATGGACCCAGGTAACCGCATGCCCGGTGGCAAACTGGCGGATTTCGTTCACATGGGCGACCTTGTGCTCAACCAGCCCGTCGGGACCGTAGCCCATGACATGTATGACGGATTTGGACGCATCCGGTGCATGTGCGAGGGTTCCAGGAGCGGATCCCGGCTCGTTCCACATGACCCGGTGATGCCGTTTGTGCCGGCGCCGGCCGCTCCTGCGATGATGCTGAGGATGGGGTTCAGACATGGGTGCCGCCTATCCGTTCCACGCACCGGTTTGTAGTCCGGCGGCCGGGGCAAAGCCACCGGCGGTCAGCCTGGTCTTATCTCGTAATTGCCCGGTAGACGCGGGGTAGCGCCACTGGCAGGTCCCGGATGCGATCAATGACGAGATAGGCGTCCTCCGGGCACATCTGCTTCAGATAGTCGTATCCCGCCTTGTCGACGGTGATGCAGTAGGTATGGACACCCGCACGGGTGGCCTCCTCAAGCGCAAGCCGGGTATCGAGAAGCGAGTAGTTTTCGTCTGTGCGGTCCTCGCCGTAGTCCGAATCCTGCGGGTAGCCGTCCGAGAGCATGATGAGGGTGCGGTAGCGGGCCTCCATGCCGCGGAGCTTCTCGATGGCGTGCCGGATGGCGGCCCCCATCCGGGTGGACTGCTGGGGCCGGATCCCGCCGATGCGGCCCTTGGTCTTTTCGGTATAGGGTTCTCCGAACTCTTTCACCTTGTACATGTCCACCCGGTCGCGGCCATAGCCCGAGAAACCGTAGATTGCGTAATCATCTCCGAGATAGTTGAGCGCCTGGCTCATGACGACGAGTGCTTCCTTCTGGAGATCCAGCACAGTCTTCCGGGGCGCGAAGGGGCTCTCCTGGACCGGAGGCGGGGCGTTGCCGAAGCGGGGGTCGCTCCAGAGACTGCCGGGGCTTTCGTCTTTTGACGTGGCGGTAATAGCCCCGGCAGAGGTATCCGGCTGGTATTCCTCCTCTGGAATCTTCTCGCCCGTGGATGCGCTCATGTCGATCAGAAAGAGGGCCGCGACCTCGCGTTCCTGTTTTCTCCTCTGCGTGTAGATCTCGGTGGTCGCCGTAACATTAAAAAACCTGTCAGCCACGGCTTCCACCACCATGTTGAGGTCGATCTCCTCGCCGTCAGGGAGCCGGTGCTCTTTTTTCAGCAGTTCGGGCCGGATCGCCTCGAACTGGCGGATCACCTTCGTGATGAGACCGGCGTTTTCGGCCAGGGCCCGGTCCACAAACTCCGGGTTCTCGTTTTCGATGGGTTTCTCACGCACCGTGCACCAGGCGTGGCGGTAGTCCGCCAGTTTGTGATCCCACTCATCATAGCGGAAGGCATCATCATAGCGTTCGTCCAGTGTATCGAGCCGGGCCATTCGCCTGATGTCTTCCTGGAACTCCTTCAGGATCTCAGGGATCTGTTCCGGGTGCTCACGGGCGGCTGCTTTCACCCGGTCGGCGTCGAACAGGGATGCAAACAGGCCTTGCCCGCCCATCTCTTCGTCCGGACCCATGGGGAGAAAGCTCAGTTCGTCGTCGCCGAGCCAGGAAGCGATTTCCTCCGGCTTCATCATTTCTATGGAACCCATGAGCCGTTTCACGATGTCCATGGCGCCTTCGGCCTGGAACCGCCGCTGCACCTCGTCAGGGTTCAGTTCTCCGTGGAAGTGGACCGGGTCTGACCGGTCGTGGGCCGGATCAAACCCGGGGATTTCCGCCTCTGGCCCCTTGCCGGACCGGGGCGGAGCCGAAGTAGCCGGTTCCTTTGCTGTCTCTTCGGAGCCTGCCTCCTGCGAATCACCGTTTTCGTTGCCTTCCTCCGCCTCCTCCAGCCCCTTTTCGACAGATTCACGTATGCGGGTATCGAGCAGCAGCGAAAACAGCCGGTAGATTTCAGCCGTCTTCACCGCGGAATGCTCGACCGTCGTTTCGGGGCGCCGCAGGTCCATGAAGATCGCACGAAGGTTCTGGAACTGCTCTTCGATCTCCAGTTTTTCGGACGAAACAGTCTCTTCGGTTTCGCTCTCGGTGATGAGGGTATCCCGGCCGAGCGAAAGCTGCACTGCCAGTTCCACCAGCGCGCCCGTGGGTGTGAATGCACGGCTCATTGACCGCCGTTCCAGTTCTGCTCTGCGCAGCCAGGCGATATCGTCCCGGAGACCGGGGTAGTTCCGGATGATTGCCTCGTCGATCCGGAAGTTCTCGAGCAGCATGAACAGGTCGCGGGCAAGCTGCGGGTATTTGAACTGCCAGAAGAACTTCTCCAGGTCGCTGCCGCTCCGGGCGGCTCCGGTGGCATAGTCGGAGACGCGGACGATCCAGCTCCGGAGTTTCGACATCTTCTCCAGGGAGAAGCCGAAAGTCCCGAACTCGAAAAACCCGCACTGGTGGGCACACATGACCCGGTAGACCCGGCGGTTGGCGCTCCGGGAACCGTGCTCGAACACGAGCGCTGGCAGGTAGATCTTCTCGCCGTCGGTTGTCGGGAGCTTTTTCCCCTTCTGCCAGTCCAGTGGCACCAGCGGGATCTCCCTGCCGGTGAGGCCCTGCGCGTACAGCCTGAGGGATCGTGTAATCTCCTCGAAGCGGACACCCTGGACGTAGGCTTCCAGTGAAGCCCGCGCAGACCTGGAGGAAAGCTTGAAATGGGCCTCGGCACGGACGGGATTTTCCGCGAGCAGATTCTCCCCTTCAGCCACCCATTTGCCGAACTCCTCCGGCCCCACGAGCCGGAGCACTTCCGGCATTGATTCGAGAAGGCCGAGTGCTGCGTGGGGGGATTTCTGGAGAATCCGCAGGGCAGCAGCCGCCACCTGCTCGTACCGCTGGTCGCCCGGTGCCTGTTGGCTCTGGGTTGCCAGCAGTTTCCGGAGCACCGATGCGCATCCGTCGGACGACACCGGAACGAGCCGGGCAAGGATCGGAGCCACGGCCCGGAACTGGCCGGGAATCCGGTCAACGGATTCCGCCGACAGCCGCCGGAACTCCATGAACTGCTCGGGATGATGTGTCGCCACGGCGGCCAGCAGCTCGAGCCTTGCTGTCTGGAGAGGTTCGGAAAGCGATGGGTCAAGCGGCGTCTGGCAGAAGTCCTGCGCCAGGCTTCCTGCGCGGAAGGCCAGCCTGGCGGCTGTTTCACACCAGAACTGGAAGCTCCGCTCCGGGAGAAAAGAGGCTGCCTCGGCTGCTCCGTCCAGGATCATCTCGAGCATTCCGTAAGTCTGCCAGCCCAGTTCCCAGGTGCGCCGCCCTCCTGCCACCCATGATGGAAGCTCCACGCGGCGCGGGTATTCATAGAAATGCCTGCTGGTCCTCAGGACGGCGGCCGCCGCTCTTGGAAGTTCCCCGGTGACCCTGGCGACTTCCGCTGCCCATTCCTGCATCTGCGCCGCGGTTACGTTTCCAGCCAGATCCGACGCCGCACTCACCATGTGGACTGCGATGTCCGAATTGATCTTTCCGGTATCGGCGGTCGCCTGGGCGATGACCGACAGGATTTCCAGGGGAACCTTCAGGTAGGGCGCGCGGGCGAGATATTCAAAGGCCGCGCGGCGCGAGGCGGCATCGATCTTCTCGGCCCCGGCAATGATCACCTGCACTTTCGGATCGGACGGATCCAGGTACGGGATCTCGATGCCCGCGACGGTCTCGGAGCGGGCCACGAGGATTTTCAGCCATTTGGAATAAAGCGGGTCGTTCACGGTCCTGCCGGTAATCCGGGCGCGGCACGGGCCGCCGCGGAAAAAGGGTTATCCCATCACCGCCGCCGACAGGTCCTCCAGCGCAACCTGCACGTCGGGATCGTCGGTGAGGGCCTCGGTGAGGGCCATGCGCACTGCCCGGCGGGAACTGATGCCGCCAGCAATGAGCTTTCCTGCGTAGATGAGAAGCCGGGTGGAAACCCCTTCCTCAAGTCCCTGGTGCTTCAGGTTCCGCACCTTGGCCCCGAGCCGGGCGAGCCGCTCGGCGTCCCCCTTCGTGACACCGGTTTCGTGCTGGATGATCTCTGCCTCGGCGTCTTCTGGCGGAAAACCGAACTCGATGGCCACGAACCGCTGGCGGGTGGACTGCTTCAGGTTCTTGAAGACCGACTGGTAGCCGGGGTTGTAGGAGACGACGAGCAAAAACCCCGGATGGGCCTCCACGACGGTTCCCTTCTTGTCCAGCGGGAGAATCCGCCGGTGGTCGGTGAGGGGGTGGATCAGCACGGTTGTGTCCTTGCGGGCCTCAACCACCTCGTCGAGGTAGCAGATCGCCCCCATTTCGACTGCCTTCGTGAGCGGGCCCGGTGCCCAGACTGTCTCGTCACCTTTCATCAGGTACTTGCCCACGAGATCGCTGGCCGTGAGGTCTTCGTGACAGGCAACCGTAATGAGCGGCGCGGCGGCTGCACCTTCGGCTTTCTTCATCCGCCAGGCCATGTATTCGACGATCCGGGTCTTCCCGCAGCCTGTGGGACCCTTGAGCAGGACGGGCAGGCGGGCGCGGTAGGCGGCTTCAAAGAGCTGCACCTCGTCGCCAATGGGCCGGTAATAGGGCTCGGAGGCGAATGTGTATTCCTTGTAGTCGATTTCAGCAGCCTGGGGGTTGGTTGGCATCGTTATCAGGTTCCTGTGGCCGCTCCCGGAGCGGCGTCAGTGGAGGATAGGGGGAGTGTTCCGCAGCGGCAAGCTGCCGCCACTGCCATCGGGTAGTGGGTCAGTTTGAAGATTAACGCGGTTTTGCGTGGTCGAAGAGCTGTGGCATAATGGATTCATGCCTCGAATTAAAAGACCACGCGATGTGAACCTTCTTGCCAAAGCTATTGTTGACGAAGCTACTGGTAATGCCCCGCCTCCCCCAGAAGATAAACGGAATCCTCGTGCTGTCGCCATCGGGCAATTAGGCGGTCTCAAAGGCGGCAAAATTAGAGCTGCTAGTTTGTCTCCAGAGCGGCGGTCTGAAATATCAAGAAAAGCAGCGGCTGCCAGATGGAAGGGCACTAACTAGTGCTAGTAGTAGGGGCCGGGCGTGTAGTTGTGGCATCAATTTCCTGGTTTGTCTTTATGCAAACTGCCCGATAGACAGGATGCTTAGTCCGCATTTCTGCCACGATTTCGGGGACTCTGAAATATTCAGCTATCTTACGTGTGCTTGCGCCTTGGGCTATTAACCGCTCCAATTGGTCGTTTTCCGACCACGGGATTAATAGTTCGGTAGCAACATAATATCCTGTAATTTCTGAATGATACGCCTCCCCATCTTGGTCTGGAGGCATACGCATTAC
>CAZSFB010000180.1:0-5127 GCA_964606035.1 uncultured bacterium
CCCCGAAGATGAAAAGTCCCGGCCGTATTCCAGCAGGAAATCGTCGGCTTCACCGGGCTCTCCCGGAGCCGGCCTGTGCTCGATCGGAAACGAGAGGCGGTGACGCATTGAGCGCCGACGTTCAACGAGCATGGTGAGCCGGTCAGCCATGGGTACCTTTCATCTTCATGCTTACGAGGCCCGCCACGGAGGTCAACCCTCTGTGCATCAGTTTTCCGAACACCGGTTCGGCTGAAAAGATCCTTTGCCTTTGCTGCTGAACTGCATCCGCTACAATTGAGTGCGTGGATAGGCTGGTACGAATTGTCGTTTTTGCAGTTTTTCTCTGTGGTGTCTCTGGCGCAGTTTCAGCCCAGGAATCCATTACTGCGGCGGCAATCACGGCAACACCTCTTGTTCCAGTTCGTACGTTACATGGGCACCGGGGAAGCATTGTCCGGCTGATTCTGGATGCGGATGGAACCCGTATCGTTTCTGCCGACAGTCTCAACACCACCATGCTGTGGGATGTTTCCCAGGATAAGCCGCTTTTCCAGAAGCGGGTGATGAATGTACGTCTGACAGACGTCGTTGTGGATCCGGAGTTCAGGCGTCTGGATGCCGGTGGATGTTCAGAGGAGACCCTGCTGGAGGGGGAGTGGTGGCAGGTTGCCGGATGGTCGCTGGGAAGCGGCCAACAACTTTCCTCGGTTGACGGTTTCGCACGGGCCTTCGAGCAGTTGGCGGTATCACCTGACGGCCACCGGGTGGCAATCATTGTATGCAGCCAGCGAATCCAGGGAGTTTGTGGAAATCCGGAACTGAGGCTTCTTTCGATGCCGGATCAGAAACTGGCTGCGAGCCCTCTCGGACCTCGCGAGCGGGTCACTGAAATGAGGTTTTCTCCCGACGGCGCGCTTCTGCTCGTTTCCGGATGTGACACGGTGAATTTCGACCGTACCTGTGCCAGTCCGGTGGTCCGGGTTTTTAGTGCCGATAATGGATCCGAGCGGGTATCGATCCGTCCGGCGGGGCTTGTGAGCGCGTCTGCTTTTACCGCTGACGGCCGCTATCTTCTGACCGGGGCCGGCGAGGGAACTGTGGAGCTGTGGAACCTGTCTATTCGGAAAGCAGAGCGGGTGTTTAATGGAGGGCGGTCTGCCGTCACATCTGTGGCCGTGTCACCAGATGGCAGCCGTCTGGTGTGGGGCACTTTTGACAGCACACTTCGAGTTTGGGTGCCAGGCATCGAGAAGGAGCCCCGGAAGCTGGAACTCCGCAAGGGGGCGATTACGGCTGTTGCCGTTTCGGGAAACTCGCGCTGGCTCGCAACCGGCAGTGCCGACCGCATGATCCGGCTGTTCGATCTTGAGCCATCCGGCCGCTAGTCCGGGAGCAGTATTCCCCGGGCAGCGTCTGCGCTTTCCATTCCTGCTGCAAACAGCGAGATTCGGATCTGGCGAATGACCGTTTCCAGCGCTTTCCGGACTGCATCCGGAGATTTTCGGGCTGGGTTCAGGAGTGCTCCGCCGATACTTGCCATCGTTGCTCCGAGGCCGATGGCGGTGGCGGCTTCACGTCCATTGCGGATTCCGCCGCTGGCAATGAGCGGTATCCGGCGGTTCACGCGGCGTACATTGATAAGGCTTTCTGCCACGTTATAGCCCCAGCTCCCAAACACCTGTGCGCTCTCACGGTTTTCCGGATTGGCAACACCTTCTACCAATGCCCAGTTCGTTCCCCCGAGTGCACCTGTATCTAGTCCTGAGACGCCGGCACTGATGAGCAGCCGTGCCGACCGCTCAGAGAGGCCGGAGGAGACTTCCCGTGCGAATACCGGGACCGGAAGCGCCCTGCAGATTTTCTCGATTTTCAACAGCAGGCCGCTGAAGTCAGTGTCGCCGCCGTGCTGGAGGGCTTCCTGTAGTGGATTTAGATGGAGGAAAAGTGCGTCTGCTTGGATCATGTCCACCGCCCGGCGGCATTCATCGGTCCCGAAGCCGTAATTGAGCTGCACGGCACCGAGGTTGGCGAAAAGGAAGATGCCCGGGGCCTTCCGGCGGACCTGGTAAGTGGCCGCCAGATCCCGGTTGATAATACCGGACCTCTGGGAACCGACTCCCATTGCAAGACCGAGGGATTCGGCCGCTTCCGCAAGATTCAGATTTATCTCCCGGGCCATCGGCGTTCCACCGGTCATGGGAGAGATCATGAGCGGTGCTGAAAGCTTCTTCCGGAACAGCCGAGTGGTCAGGTCCACCGATTCCAGACTGATTTCGGGGACCGCCTCATGCGGGAACCGGTGGTTTTCAAATCCGTTACTCACCGGGCTTCGAACGGTCGTGCCTTCCGCGCAGATGAGGATATGCTGCTCCTTGCGGGAGATGATTTTTCCCCCTGCAAGGCTGGTATTTGAAGGTCGTTTCTGCCTGTTTCGTTTCACGGTAACCGCCGCCGGTTCTTGACGTTTTTGCCGGAATGTTGTGATTCTCTGCCTGCCCGGCCCATAACATGTACAAGCACACCATCAAAGACGAGGTCCCGGTCTGGACAGCCATCAATTGGAGTCTTCTGGCCTTTCTTTCAGGCAGTGTGAACGCTGGCGGATTTCTTGCCTGCCACCGGTTTGTGACCCATGTGACGGGATTCGCGACACATTTCGGCATTGATATCCTTGAGCAGAAGTACCTGGACGCACTTGGGATGGTGACAGTTCCAGTCTTTTTTGTTGTGGGGGCGATGGGGTCGGCAATCCTTGTTGAGCGGCGGATCGAGCTGGACCGGGCGCCGAGGTATGATCTCGTGATGCTTCTGGTCGCCCTGTGTATGGTTGTAACGGCACTGGGCGGATACTTCGACTGGTTCGGCCAGTTTGGTGACGTAGCCCGGTTCCAGTCTGACTTCTTTTTCCTCGTGCTTCTTTGTAGTGCCAGCGGGCTTCAGAATGCTGCCATCACATCGGCATCAAAGGGGTCGATCCGCAGCACACATCTGACTGGCATAGCCACAGATCTCGGAATCGGGCTGGTAAAACTGTTTCATACGGATCCGGCTAACCGGACGGTCTTTCGCCGCCGGATCCGCGCGCAGGCAATCCGCGTGGCGTCAGTCGCAGCATTTATTCTTGGCTCTGTTGCCGGTGCGTGGCTCTTTGTCAGCGTTCAGTATCTTGGCTTTCTGGTTCCCGCTGGAATAGCTCTCCACGTGGCAGGTGTCGCCTGGCGCGAACGGTCACGGGACCTGGATAGCGGCGTCTACTGAAAACCGGTTATCAGGCTTGGGCGAGTTTCCGGGCCGACCATGCCTTGCCGCCAGGATTATTGTCCTTGGGGGCAAACAGGCGGATGTATAGATCACCGAAGCGTGAAGACCACTTTTCGGCCTGGTCACCCAGGGTTTGCCGCCAGCGGCGAGGATCATCCGTCTGCGGGAAGAAGGTATCCACGAGATAGTCATTCCAGGAATTGGGAAACATTACAAAGCCACGGCGTAGCCGCCAGCGGCCCATTCCCTTGGCGATATCGAGCTGGTCCCGCATTCCCTTTTTTACCGCCTTATTGATGTCAATTCCGACGGTTCTGGCATCCTCTTTCATCATCTGGATGGCGAAGAAGATACCCGCGAGCCATTTGACCTGGCTCACACTGAAGCCAATGGCATCCTTTGCGCTTAAGTGTTCGAGATACTGTGGCAGGTAGTTTTTTCCGAGTCCCACGTGGCGGGCCTCATCAAGCTTGACGTAGTTCAGGATCCCGGTGAGCACCGGGTCGCAATTGGTCTTGGCGACCTCATTGAAGAGGTTGAAGGCAATGTTCTCGACGAATACCTGCATGCCGGCAAGCTTGAGATGGATTTCCCCGGAGTTGCGGACATCTTCCAGGATGGCTCTGGCAAACGGGTTAATATCTGGCAGTTCGACTCCCAGATATTTCAAATAGCGGCCCATGACCGATACATGCCGGGCCTCGTCGATGGTCTGTCCGGCGGCTGCAAACTTGGCTGCGAGATCGGGAGCGATATCTACAATCTGGCTCGCGACGAGCATGGCCACGACTTCGCCGTAGTAGATGATCGAGAAAATACGCGCGAGGGCCATCCGCTTTTCCTGCGGCAGCTTGCACTCGCCATGCTCGGCTACAAGCTTCTCGAACACTTCCTTGTCGTCCCAGCTTTTTTTCAGCGTACTTTCGTACAGCCGCTCAAGTTCGGGGTATTTCTTCAGGTTTCCAAGATGGGCAAACAGATACGGATTGAAGTCCGTGGGTTCAGGCTTGACGTTGAAATCTGTCGTGCGGTCGATAGGCATCCGGTCGCTCCTCAATGGCTGATGGCTCAGCTTATGACAGCAGTGTCATTTGTCTGTGACTAGGATGATTGTCCGGGATGAAATGCGTCAAGACATTTTAATGGAAAATTCGGCAAATGATCTTTCAAAAAATCATGAAAGATCAGTAACTTATACGAAATCAAACTATTAATGTCTTTATGATATGGTGAGATCGTTAATCTGGAATTATTGTTCGGATTACCTGTGGAAAAATGGAAGAGGGTCTTCTTCGAAACCGAAAAAGACCCTCCCGCAAACCCGGTCGAAGGTAATTTATTTTAGACCATGAGCGGAGGAATCACTCCGGTCCGCATGACCTCGCGGCCAATGGTATTCTGCTGTATCTGGTTTGTGCCGCCACCGATTTCCACCAGCTTGGCGTCACGGGCATGCATTTCAACCTCTGCGTCCTGCATGTAGCCAAAACCGCCAAGGATCTGGACAGCATCCATGGCGATCTTGGTGGCAGCAGGCGCGCAGTAGAGCTTGCAGGCACAGGCGATTTCCATCGGGATTTTTTCTCCACGGGCCTGGTAGTCGAGCATCCGCAGCTGCCAGTTCTTGATGTTCTCCCGCGCGGTCAGCATGTCAGCCAGCATCCAGCGGAGGCCCTGGAAATCACCGATTTTCTGCCCGAATTGCTCACGTTCGTGCATGTATTTCACGGCAATCTCGCAGCAGCGGTCTGCAATGCCAAGGCACATGGTGGCTGTACCCACTCGTTCGCTGGCAAATACGTCGCGAGACTGCTCCTTTGAGTGCTCCTTGAGTTTTTCGCCCAGCAACTGGTTCAGGGGGATACGAACGTTATCGAGGAACAC
>CAZSFB010000180.1:5137-6134 GCA_964606035.1 uncultured bacterium
ACCTCACCGGTGGGTGAACTGTGCATTCCCATTTTCTTGAACGGTTTGGAGGTCTCAAAGCCGGGAGTGCCGCGCTCGACGATAAAGGCGTGGAACGGTTGCTCGCGGGTGATCCCCTTGCCTTCGTCGATCTTTGCATAGATGACGAAATAATCGGCAAAAGGAGCGTTGGTAATGAAAGTCTTGTGTCCGTTGAGCACCCAGCTGTCGCCATCCTTCCGGGCCGTGGTGCGCATCGAACCGTAGGCATCTGATCCGGCACCGGGCTCGGTCATCCCCCAGGCGCCAATCTTGTCAAACTTGAACACCGGCAATCCATATTTTTCCTTTTGCCACAGTGTGCCCTTGTTCATGATCGACTGACCGTAAAGACCCAAGGTCGCGCCAAACGAAAGCGCGATACCGGGGCAGACCCGTGAAAGCTCAACGGTCAGGATAGACCCAAGAGCGGGATCCCGGCCGCCGATTCCGACGCCACTCTCTTCATCATCGTCCTTGTCCTTGGCTGTGGCGTCCTGTCCGGCGGCTTCGCGCTTTTTCATCTTTGCGAACGCAGCCTCGACCATTGTGGGGAGGCCGAAGGTGTGCACCAGTTTTTTCATTAGCCGGTAAGGTGGATCATCAGGATTGTTCTCGTGATGGATGACGTGCGGGCGTATTTCCTTGTCGAGATACTGGCGAATCGCCTGTTGGGCCATTTTGTGCGTGTTGTTGAACGTGAACATGGGTCTCGATACCTCCTGGGTTACCGGACAATCTGGGTGAATGTGTGACTGAATGAGTATTCATTCAGTCTGGTAATCGAGACACGCCAGCAGCGTCTTGTCAACTGCCGCCGGGTGAGTGGCATTCAGCCCGGAAATCAATGTACCGGGTTGGCGGGCGGGGATGGCTCGACGGGACCGGGCTCAAGGGAGATTCCCTCCGCGTCAGTCGGTGCGGTGATGCTGGCACCGGAGGCTCTGCGCTTGGATTGGAAGGTTCCAATGATTTTGGG
>CAZSFB010000181.1:0-6101 GCA_964606035.1 uncultured bacterium
GGAGAGTCTGTTCCAATGCTGCCGCACGTCCTTCACTTGGAGTGACAATGGCCGCACGTGGTGATTCGACAGGAAGATGCAGAGTTAGGCGGCATCCATCGAATACATTTTCAATGTTTATGAATCCGCCATGCCGCCGCACCCAGTAGTTAACAAGCGCAAGTCCCTGGGTACGGACCGGGGGCTGATGCGGAAGGGGTGAGGGGTCGGGTGTTCCTGAACCGTATTTATTAATCAGGTCGTCAGGGAATCCATTACCTGTGTGGACCACTTCCAGAAGATGGAATCTTCGCCCTTCCTCCATACGTTGCTTGGCAATGACAGCTACTTGGCCGCCGGGAGGCGTGTGGCCGACAGCGCTTCCAATGATCTGGGTAAATGCCTGTCGGAGTCTGAAAAGGTCATATCGTCCGACGAGGAGGCCAGCGGCGTCGAACGTCATCCGGACACGGCGGACTCTCGCCACTGGTTCAAACATGGTGACGATTTCCCGGGCGAGTCCTGCCAGGGCCACCGGGGATTTCTGTAACGGGTCATGCCCTGCCTCGACCGCCGCGATTTCTGTCAGGCGGTCCAGTTCTTCCATGGCGCCAGCCAGCGAGTGTTCCGATATTTGCAGAGATGACTCTGCCCACCGGCTTCCTTCCACATAGCCGCGGATTCCGCCGGTCAGTATGACTCTGTCCGGAGGGTTCATGCCGCGAAGGATATCCCGCGCTGACCGGGAAAGATGCCATGCCGAGTTCAGGTGGTCTCTGATGGTGGTAGAGGCGCTACGGGCAAGGCGGTTTTTCAGGTTAACCAGACCTGTAAGTGCCGAATTGGAATCCGCAAGGGCGGCACTCTGAACATGCAACGCCTCGACGAGGGTGCCCGATACTACGATGCCGATCGTGGTCCATATGGAAATGATGAGGAAACTCGTCAGATAGATGACCGGGTGCCGGTAGGCCTGCTCAAGTGGAACGGACGAAAGGGGGGCAACCGGAAGAATGCCACGAATTTCCGCTACTGCCGCGAGAAAAATGGCCAACAGTGTGATCGCGCTCCATGCCGCGGCTCGCCGGATACCAAACACTGCAGCGCCCAATGCAGCCATGACCGGCACAGCCGCCATTCCAACGCTGCTCATCAGGCCGAGCAGATGTGCCGTCCACACGGTAATCGCTCCGGCCCATGCCATGATCAGGTGTGGAACGACGACGCCTTTTTCCTGTGGCTTGTCCCGGAGGGGCCATGCAATCAGGAGAATGGCGAGATTACCGGTGAAGGAGATCAGGAGGATTTGGCGAATCTTCAGCAGTGCTTCTGGCGCAAATACTCCAACAGCTCCCGGTGCGACCGGAAAAACGATACCCATCAGGAGCCAAATACCGGAAATGGTTACGGCCAGCAGCGTGATAATGAATGATTTCTCCGGGTCTCGTCCCGTGAGGAATCGGATCAGTCTTGATGAAAGAGGAGTAATTGCCGTCTTCATGGTCTTCTCCCCGCAGTACCTGCCGGTGAGCCAGTAATACGGCACACCGGTAGCCACCGCACATCAGTGCATTACATGCCAAGTGTATCACATCGGCCCGTTCGAAAGGTCAGTGTCAAAGCGGAATTCAGTATGGGAAATGTAAGAACCGATGACGCGTGGCGCGAGATGCAATGCGCCGTCAGGGCTGATTTTCCGGCGGCCGCCGGTTTTTGGCAATGAGATACATTTCTGCTGATTCCTGCCGGGTGGCTTGAGGCCGCGTCATGCGGACCTCGCTGAAGTAACGTTTGGCTTCCTGGATCAGTTCATGCGGAGTCGCACCGGGGAAAACCTTGGCACAGAAGTGCCCACCGGGCTTCAGAAGCCTTGCACCGGCATACATCAGATCGAGGGTAAGCTGCTGGGACCTTGCATAGTCGGCATGGTGAACGCCCGTCAGTTTGGGCGCCGCATCCGAAAAAACACAGTCAACCGGCCGGCCGGCGAGAATCGTCCGGATCCGCGCGTCCGTTTCGGTAGTAGTCGCATCACCTTCAATCACGTGGAGGTTGCTCCCCTTAAGACCGGGAATGGGCTTCAGATCGATCGCAATGACCAGTCCGTTTTTTCCAACAACACGTATCAATGTTTCCGACCAGCCTCCCGGGAATGCTCCATAGTCGACAACGACGTCTCCAGGCCTGGCGAGCTTGAACCGGGCAAGCAGCTCATCGAGTTTGAAAGCCGCCCGGGAACGACGTCCTTCCGCTTTTGCGCGCTGGTAAAAATGGTCTTTGCGGGTATAGGCCATCCGTGGATGCTCCAGAGTAGCACTTAACTGCTCTAAAGATCGCTTGGCGTCGAGGCATCTAGCAACTATATAGGTATTAGAAAATCTGATTTATGTCGTTTTGTGTTATAATACATCACATACAGGCATTTGTTAGTGCCCATGTTAACCTAAAGCCGAAGTCGTAACTTATTAATAATATTGGCTTATTTTAATTTTAAAAATAACCTATACATCCTGTTGACTGCGTAGGGGCATAGAGTATTATTTGAACCGGACTAATTAGGTCCGTTATATGTTTGATCTTGAATTGAGGATGGCAACTGTTGTCGAAGGAGGTTTGTCACATGTCCTTGAGTGCTGCATCAGGCGGAACCGTTCCTCTGGCTAACCCACTTCGCCCTCAGACTGTTCCTTCCGTGGATCGCCGGGTGCTCCCAATTGATGGCCAGGTTCGCAACCTCCTCGGCTTATATCTGTCAATTTTCAGGAACTACGAGGAAGCAGCTCGCGCGATTCATATATCCAAGGATACTGTTGCCAAGTATTTCGAAGGCAATCCGAATATTGCGCTTTACGTGTTCGACCGTATGTATTCAGTAGTAGTTGAGCGCGTGGAGCCCGTCCGGGTGAAAGATGCTCTTGAAGGTGCCACGTACGAGGAAATCATTTCCCGCGCGCGGGAAAGAAATGGTCAGCAGATCGATACGACCATGTACCGGATGACCCCGAGGCTGCGTGAGATTCTGGCCCTGTATACCAGTTCATTCCCCAGCCGTGCACGTGCGGCAGCAAAGATCGGGGTTAACCCGCGGACGTTCAAAGCTTACGTGAAAGGCGATATCTCGAGCTTCCCCAAAGGACGATTTGAGCAAGTACTGAAGGTCCTTCGCGAAAAGGGGCATTCGGAAAAGGATCTGCTGCAGGTCGCCGGCGTAGCTGACTGGTCGGAGCTGGTTGCCCCAAAGGTGCGCCCGGATACTACCAGCGTCTCAGAAAATGACGTTATCAAGGAAATCATGTCCCGTTTTGAGAGCGGCTCATTAAACAGCCGTACGCTGGACAAGAACCTGCAGGTGGCTGCTACCAGGATTTTTGGAGATCTTGGCGGTGCAATCCGTGCTGCCATGAAGCAGCTTGAGGAAAGGCTGCTGAAAAGCATCGAAAATGACATTGCCAAGGGCAATTTTACGGATGCTTTCAGGGATATCCGGCGTCTGGAGAAGTTTATCGGCACTTATGCAATGAGAGAGCGCACGGCGAGCCGGGCGGCAAACTACAGCCGCAAGCGTGAGTGGGCTGACGAGATCCGTTCCATGCGGGAGCGGAAGAACCGGCTTAAGCTGCAGGTGTTCAAGGCGCTGAAGATATATGATTTTCCGGACGATCGGCCGGAACTTGTGGAAAACATCCGCACACCTGATATTGAGCACGAAGTAAGCGATTACGACCCGTCACTGCGCTATGAACCGGGGGACATCCTCAAACACCCGGAATTCGGCGTGGGCCGGGTGGTCAAGGTGACGGAGCCAAGAATGATCCAGGTGACGTTTGGTCCCAGGACTGGCGAAAAGACCCTGGTGATGAACAGTCATGGCGCACGGCCAGAGCTGCGACCCGCGTAATTCATCCTACCTGCCGACGGGTCAGGTGGAGGGAGCCTCTGTCCGGTCCGTGATCCCGGCAACAGGGTCTCCGCCATGTTGCCTGATGAGGGTGGATAGCTGCTGGTGTGCGGTGCATCCGATTAGGCTCATTGGAATCTGCCCGGCCGGCTGAACGCAGAACCTGCGCTTGAAGGAAATGATACGGCTGACCGCCCGCCGGATCAGGCGCTCTGGAAGTGCACCGTCTCGGATTGCTTTTAGGACCCCTTCAATGAAAAGCGGTTGTTTCTCATAGTTCGAACAGACCAACAGGATGTCACAGCCGGCCTTTAGGCAGTCAACTGCGATTTGACCAGGAGTTCGGCCTGCCGCAATCCCGGCCATGTTCAGGTCATCCGTGAATACAACTCCCTGAAATCCCATCGCCTGCCTGAGTATCTGTTGCTGGATTTTCCGGGAAAGAGTCGCGGGTATGCCGGGATCTATTGCCGGAAAGACGACGTGAGCTGTCATCATGCTGGCTACTCCGGCGCGAACTGCGTCCCGAAATGGAGGCCATTCCGTGGAAGCGAGTGATTCAACTGTCCGGTCTACAACGGGCAGGGCAATATGGGAGTCCTGGGCTGTATCGCCATGTCCGGGGAAATGCTTGGCACAGGCGGCAATGCCTGCCGACTGCATCCCAAGGATAAACTGTGCGCCAAGTTTGCCGACCACCACGGGATCATTGCCGAAACTTCTTGGGCCGATGATAGGGTTTCCAGGATTCGAGTTCACGTCCATGACAGGGGCGAAATCAGTATTGAAACCCACGGCCCTTAGTTCCAGGCCAATTGCCCGTCCGACGGCCCGGGCGATATCCGGCCGTCCGAGTTTCGTGGCTGCACGGGCGATCGCAAGATTGCCTGTCCATTCGGTGAACGGTTTTTGAAGCCGGGTTACCAGTCCTGCTTCCTGGTCGACAGATATGACCGGGGGGAAATGACGGGGATGGAGTGCCGAAATCTCCCGATTCAGGTCGTGCACCTGCTCTGGGTTCTGGATGTTCTGGCGGAAGAGAATCGTGCCGCCAATGTGGTAATCCTTCACAAGACGGCGGTAGGAGTCGCTGACTACAGGGCCGGCGAACCCCATGACGAACAGTTCACCAGCCAGTGCTTCAATCGGATGGCGGCGGAAATAGGCGGAAGTTTTCATCTATGGACAGAACACCGTACCGGACTGGTAATGAACCCCCCTTATCCGTTGGGGCCGGTTCCGGTTTCCGGCAAGCTGTTAGCCGGCCACGTCGCGCTCACCGCGCTCCTGCTCTTCCTTGCAGGTTATACAGAGCGTGGTGACCGGGCGTGCTTCAAGACGCTTCACGCCGATCGGCCCGCCACAGGACTCACAAACATTATATTCGCCCTTGTTTAGCCGCTCAATGGCGAGGTCGATCTTGGACAGTAGCGTCCGCTCCCGGTCCCGAAGCTTGTGAACAATGGCCTTGTTGACCTCGTTGGTGGCAATGTCCACCTCGTCCTGAAGGTCATCGGTGGTGGAGTTCTTCTCCTCGTCAGTCGCTTCTGCAGCGAGCTGAATGATCCGCTGGCGTTCACTTTCGAGCTGCTCCAGGAACCGCTTCGCATCGGTTTTGGAGAGTTTGGTCGATTCCGTTTTGGTTGTCTTTTCGGTCTTCGCCATCGGATTCAGAGCCTCGCTTCCATCGGCCGGTTGGGGCCGGGGGCAACGGATTTACTACTCCCGGTCCCGGGATGCAACATCGGGTCGGGGGGAGGCATTTTGCACACTCTAACATGCTGAAATTGTAGGGTTTGACGCGGAATGGCAGTCGGCTAAAGTGCACGAGCCGCCGCAGGTCATTTCCATATCGACGGCAGCTTTCCCTCCAAATGGCGGGCATGGAGCCCCGATTTCCGTGACAAGAGAACTCCTCAATCCGGCTGATACCGGCTCTCCTCTTCCGCAGACTACTGCGTTCGCAGGACCGGGCGAGGAAAACGGAATTCTCCGGAAATTCCTGTCGAATGGTCCGCTTATGCTGTTCGCATCCAGCTTCTGTTTTGCATGGATGGCTATCAGCGTACGGGCGCTGACAGGATTTTCAGCCAGTGAAACTACTTTTCTGCGGTTTATCATCGGCCTTACAATCCTTTTCATTCTGCACCGCGCGACGCTGCTCCCCCTCATATTTGTGAACAGGAAACTGTTGTTGCTCCGGGGGGTGCTTGGGGCTCTTGCA
>CAZSFB010000182.1:0-6088 GCA_964606035.1 uncultured bacterium
TTTCGTGGATATGTCAGGTGCCATATCACCCGATGGCGGGGTGATTATTGTGACTGCTATCGATAACCTCTGCCGCGGCGCTTCGGGCGTAGCAGTGCAGAACATGAATCTCATGATGGGCCGCAGTGAAACAGAATCGTTGAGCGCGCTTGCCCTTGTGCCTTGAACTTGAAATGGATCCGGGGAGTCGAGATGAGCCAGAACACAATTAACGCCATCCGTAACGCTGTCCGTGATGTTCCTGACTTCCCTAAGCCAGGCATCGTTTTTAAGGATATCACGCCGGTACTTCAGAAGCCGGACCTTCTGCGGGGAGCAGTGACACTGATGGCGCAGCCCTTTGAGGTTGAGGCGATAGACTTGGTGCTTGGTATTGAGGCTCGGGGTTTTATTTTTGGCAGTGCCATGGCGAACTATCTCCATGCGGGATTTGTGCCGGTAAGAAAATCCGGGAAACTGCCGTGGCGGACCAAGAGCGTGTCGTATGCGCTTGAGTACGGACAGGATACGCTTCAAATCCACACAGATGCTGTTCCTGAAGGTGCGCGGGTTCTCATTGTGGATGATCTTCTCGCCACTGGCGGCACGGCAGGTGCGGTCATCAAGCTAGTGGAGGAGTGCCGGGGGCATGTGTCGGCGCTCGCAGTGATGGTGGAACTGGAGTTCCTGAAAGGGCGGTCCCGGCTTTCGCCGCACCGCGTTCATTCCGTCATTCAGTATTGATGCCGGCCAAGGGGGCCTGCGAGCCATATTTTTCAAGGCTGTCGGCTATTTTCTGGTTGACGGCAGGGCAGCTAAAGGCCATTCTCGAACCTGTAGCTTCCCTGCCAGGGTTTTGAACTTGAGCCACTTTGTTGTGGTCGGCCGTTGGCGGTGGGGCAAAAGAAAACATCCGGAGGGAGTTATTCATGAGCAGCAAAGGTGCCAAGGAAATCTACGTCGTTCAGTCCAAGATCAAAGAGCTGGTAAAGAGCAAGAAGATGCAGTGCTCTGCCGAAGCGATTCCGGCGATCAGCGCCGAGGTCGAACGACTGGTTCTGAAGGCGATTGACCGTGCCAAGGCGTCGAACCGGGCGACTGTGAAGGGCCGCGATATCTGATCCGCCGTTAAACGGCTATTCTGGAAAACGGAGCGCTTCGTCGGCCACGGCGGTTGACGGGGCGCTTTTCATTTGTCATTCAACATCCCGGTTGAATTCGCAGTTCCGGGCCCCCGTAGCTCAGTTGGATAGAGCAGGGCCTTCCTAAGGCCAAGGTCGCAAGTTCGACTCTTGCCGGGGGCACCAATACTTCACGCGGCGCTGCCCATCCCAAAACATGCGGGGGTGGATTCGGCATCCGGCTGCATGTCATGAACAGGCCGTTATGGGTGGTTCGAATCCCTATCTGAAGAAAAGCGTAACCCGGCTTCCTGACCGGAAATACAACATCACTTTTCTGCCTGTGAACCTCACCATTGAGGTGGATCCGGCGAAAATCCCGTATACCCGAGATGGTGAGCCGGGTTCGATTCTCGACATTGCGCTGGCGCATGATGTTGATATTGATCATGCCTGCGGCGGTGTGGCTGCCTGTTCCACCTGCCATGTGATCATCCGTAAGGGGCAGGAGAGCCTCAATGAGGCATCGGATGCCGAACTTGATCGTGTCGACGAGGCTCCGGGCAATACACCGGATTCACGCCTAGCGTGCCAGGCTGTCCCAGATGGCTGCAGCGATGTGGTAGTTGAGATCCCATCATGGAACCGCAACCTCGCTCGCGAGCCAAATCATTGAGCCGGTGCTTCCATTGGCCAGTGTGACGGCTGCATGCCGTTAGTGTATTCTTTCCCCCCAATGTCAGAGGTGGTTTCCGCACAGTATACCAGTGACGCCATATTCTTGCGCCTTGCCGCCGGTGAGGTTCCGCCTTGTGCGGGCCTTTGGGTCGTCGAATACCGGCAGGCTGGAAAACGGTTGGACGGCTGGCTCGGCCAACTTGACTGGTGGAGTGGCGGAATTCTCGGGCGAGCCGGATCGCAACTTTGTATTGGGGGCCGGACTGAACTCTTTATGGGGATGGACTGGATGTTGTCTGACGGCCTTTTGATAGTCCCGGGTACTGATGATCCGTTTCAATGGGCCATGCAATCGGTGGGCAAGGCTGTCGAACTTGGGGTCGGGAGTATCCAGATTGGGTTGAATGGTATGGGGCTAAACGAAAATCCGGTTATCCGGAATGCCATCTTATCCCAATTCCGGTCTCCTGCCGGAACGAAGGTGACGTTCTGGGTAGGTGGCCTCTTTGATCCGTTGCAGGACGGATACTGAGATGTCGGATGGGTGAGCAGTTTTTCCTATCCAGCGAATTTGAAAACCTCGTCGACCTGTCGGCACTGACAATCTCTGTTTTTCTGCTTCCACTGGCATGGACTGGCTGGCGGCGGGCGGAAGACAGGATCACCCGTTTGGCGCTTCTGGGCTTTTGGGTATCGGCCAATCTGATTCTTGCTCTCCAGGCGTTGCGGAGTGGATACTCGCTGGCGTCAAACCTGCCGTTCAGTGCGCGTTATTTCCTTCCGCTTACGGCTGCTGCGGATACGTTCGTAGTGGGAGCCCTCGCAGCATTGCTCTGGCGTCGTGCCGGGATCCGGGGCCGTGGAATGATCCTGGCTGCTACGGTTCTAGGCGCACTGGCAGAGGGGGTGTGGCTCTATCGATCAAGTTTGGCAGAGCTACCCTTGATATACAGGGGGCTTGCCGCCTACCGGATGTCTGGTGCTGTATGGATCAGTGCCATCCGTGTGGGTCTCCTTCTGGTGGCAATCGCGGTATTTCTTGGCTCCGACCGGGGGCGCGGATTCCGCCGATTACTTATCGTTTCGTTATTTATTGGTCTCCGGGAACTGCTTTTTCTTCGCCTCATATGGCCGTCATCCAATTTTGACTTGATATGGATCTCTAGCGCAGGCGAGGTCTTACTTGCCTCCGCTTCAGTGCTGGTGGCGGTGACGTTCTATGATTTTGAACAGACGGCTGCCAGGTCTTTCGCATTCCGGCTCTTTATCCTTTCCTTTGTGGCGACAGCGACAGTGAGTCTCACCCTGTCGTTCAACTACATCCTTCGGGCCAGGCTGCTCGATGAGTCGCTCGTCAGGTACCAGGGCGAGGGGCGCCGGATTGCTGCTGATATCAACCAGACCATCGATCATCTGTCTGATTCCCTTGCGAGGTTAGCGGAGCCATCTGTTTTTCAGTTTTTCAGCACACGGTTCCATACGTCGAGCTCTGCAGTGAGCGAACTGGGCCTGGATCTCGTTCGTGGCTACATCCCGAAGGAGTTTCATGCCGTAAACTTCACGGATACTGCTGACTCGCTGCTCTTCGCATATGTCCGTGCAGGCGAGGACGTCACTTCGATGCCTGTGCTTACTGCGGCACAAATTGATTCCCTCTCGGTCTCTCCGGGACGGGTATTTATCTATCGCATTCACGAGGAATCACGTGGGGACCTACTCTACGAAGCCGCGGGCAGTCCTGCCATCCGGGAAGAAGCTGTGAGACAGGAGCCGGTGGTGCTATTTGCGGCATCGGTCCGCAACCGGTCAGGTGGGGTACAAGGGTTTGTAAAGGCAGTCATGAAAACACGTACCCTTCTGGACCTGATGACAGGGTACGGAAATACGTCTGGGTGGGACTTTATTGCATCGACTGAAGGCGTTGTTCTCGCGCATTCGCGTCTTGGATATACCGGTTTTCGCTTAGATGGTGGAGGAGATTCGTGGAGAGAGGCAATTCAGGCCCGGCGCTGGTATCCACTCGATCTACCGGGGGGAAGAGTGTATCTGGCGCTATTCCGGCTGGAGGAGATGAGCTGGGTCGTCGCCCGATCTGTGTCTACGACAACAATCGTTGAGTCTACCCAGAAGCTGCGCGGTGCGACCTTGCTGTTGTTTGTGATCACAGTATTGATTGCGGCTGTGACGGCTACCGGTGTCTCTATCGTCCTTACTCGCCAACGAGTTGCTATCGAGCGAATGGGTTTCGAGGTCGAGCGGAAGAGGGTTCTCGAGGAACGGAACCGGGCACTGGACCTGAAAAACCGTGAGCTTGCTGCGGAACGTCGGCGGATTGAGGCCATACTTGTTTCAATCGGAGAAGGCGTTGCCGTTCTGGATGCCGAGAACCGGGTCGTTTTCATGAATGGTGCAGCTCGCCGGATTTTCCGGATTCGTGAGGACCAGGAGGTTGCGGATCTCACAGTAGAGGACATGGGACTGCGGGAGCTTCCGGCACAGATTGAAGTATCCCGCTCGGGTGGCCGCCGGAGTCATTCGTTTCTCTCCAAGGCAGGCGACGTGGACGTTCGGGTCACTATGTCCCAGGTCAAGGCTGACGATGATGTAAGTGGCCCGACGGTGCTTGCGATTCAGGACATAACTGAATTGATGCGTGTGGACCGCATGAAGACAGAGATCATCGCAATTGTCAGTCATTCCCTTCGGACGCCGCTTACTGCCGTCAAATCCTTTACAGAGATACTGAAGACCCGAGTGGGGAAACTTAAGCGTGAACAGGAGCTTGAATATCTGGATGTGATTGAGAGGTCGACCGACCGTTTGACGCGGATTGTCAACAACCTGCTGGATTTGTCCAAGGTCGCGTCCGGACGCATGCATTTCCGGTTTGAACAGACCGACTTGGATGAGCTGGTCCGTGAATCCATTGAGCTGGTATCGGGAGCCGCCCAGTCCAAGAACATAACGATCAGTTGTTGTGCCACAGGCCAGTTGCCCAAACTGCCCCTGGACCGGCTGAAGTTCAAGCAGGTGATGGATAACCTTCTCGGCAACTCCCTGAAGTTCACGCCGGCGGGTGGACGCATTGAAGTCACGGTTTGTGCGGTAGATGGGTCAGAACTTGTCTGGCGCGCTGATAACGCGGGTATCAACTCCGGTGCGGGGTATGTGCTTGTCAGCGTCAGGGACACCGGCATTGGAATCCGGAAACAGAACCTTGAGCGGGTGTTCGATAAGTTTTTCCAGGACGATTATGTACGGCAGTCAACGGAAGGTGGGACCGGTCTGGGTCTCGCGATATCGCGGGAATATGTTCTTGCACATGGTGGCGTGATCTGGGCAGAGATCCCGGAAGGGGGCGGGGCGCAGATTTGTGTTGCCCTTCCGGTGATGGCACCGCTTCGGGTCTAGGAAACCAGACGTCATGATTGCTGTTAAATTCTGCTGTTAGCGCGTTTGCACAGTGCAACGGGGCAGTTACACTGACGACCCTATGGACAAGGTTCTGGTTATCGAGGATGATGAAAACATCCTTGCCGCCGTTAAGATTCTGCTCGAAGAAGAAGGCTTTCTCGCCCTGACTGCGCGCACTCTGGAAGAGGGTCGGGCGAAAACTGCAGGTGAATCGCCCGATATCGTGCTTCTGGATCTGATGCTACCTGACGGCGATGGGCTGGACTTCTGCCGGGAATACCGGCAGAAGCGGCCTCAAATGCCGATTATTATCGTGTCAGCCAAGGATGAAGAGGTTGACAAGGTTGTTGGTCTTGAGATCGGTGCCGATGATTATCTGACAAAGCCATTTTCCAAGCGGGAACTGGTTGCGCGGATAAAGTCTGTGCTCAGGCGCGCATCAAAAGACAAGGATATCCCGGCCCTGGATCGCGAAAAGACGATTACCGTCCGGGGAATGAAGCTCAACCCGAAGAAATATGAATTGTCATTCCGGGGAACGACGGTTCGGCTTCAGCCCAAGGAATTCGACCTACTTTACGTGCTAGCTTCTGCGCCCAACAAGGTAATGAACCGGAAGTATCTGCTGAAAACAGTCTGGGGTTATGGGCCGGATATAGAGACCCGGACCATCGACGTTCACATCAAGAATCTTCGTGTAAAACTCAAACCGTTCTTTGGTGAAGACAACCTGATCATCACGGTCCCGACCGAAGGCTACAAGCTAATCAAATAGTCCGGTTTAGAATTCTGTCCAGCCGCCACCTCCAGGCGGCCGCCGGAGGGAACCGTCGTCGTTGAAGTCAGAGGGATACCGTTCTGATGCATATATGTAGTTTCCCTCTGATGAACCGGAC
>CAZSFB010000183.1:0-6065 GCA_964606035.1 uncultured bacterium
GTCCACCACCAGGTGATCTGCCCCGTCACGGACGGCCGCCTCGATTTCGGCCCCTGGCAGCAGATCTACTACGCCGAGTTCGACGGCCAGCGGAAAAAGCGCGTCATCGTGAAGGTCATGGGGGAGTGACACGGCCATGAGGCTCATGCTGGAACTGGACGGCGAGCCGGGCGTTCATTCGGTGGAGGCGTCAGACGGCGGCCTCACGCTGGCCCGCCGGATCCGCGGTACAGGCATCCGCACCCGCGGAGAACGGGTACCCGCCGCCGCGTCGTCTGTGGCCTCGCTGGAGGCCGAACTGGAGCGGATCATCCGCGAGGGGGACACCTCCGCGCTGAAAGCCGACTGGCGCGCCGCCCGCGGCCGGCTGGACCCGGTCCGCTCCCGCCACGACGCGATCCGCGAGACCCAGTTCCAGCACCTCTGGAACGTGGCCCAGGTATGGATCGCCGCGCTGGTGCTCTTTCCGCTGCCGCTGCTCTTCTGGTCCTGGGACGAACTGTTTGCCAACTACGTGCCGCACGTGCTCTCAGGATGCGCCTCCGCCGCGTCGGTCTACTTCCTGCGCCAGTGGTGGCAGAACCGCCCGGCGGCGGCGGGTGCCGCACAGGCTGCCTGGGAACTGGAACGCACCCTGGAGGGGATCGAGCTGGAACTCGTGAAGTTTCCCCCGGTCGTCCTGCCGGAGGAGCTCACCGCCCGGCTCGTCGCCGAGTCCCCGGACCGGCTCGTGGTGCTGCTGGAAAGATTCGCCCCCGCCCGCGACCTCGTGGTGCTCGCCTCCGGCGAGACGGGCCGGATCCTCTCGCGCCAGCTCGTGGACCAGGGCGCCACGGAGACCACCGAGGGCGACGACGTGGCGGTCACCAGGGGGTAGGGCTTTTACTGGCTCCTGCCTCACTCGAAACGGGAACGGGGCCCAACCGGGCCCTGTTCCCGTTTTGAGTTGCGGGCAGACTCCAGTCAGTTACACTCCACCGCCGCCGCCTACGCCAATGCCGCCGGTTTTGAGTTGCGGGCAGACTCCAGTCAGTTACACTTGGTCATGATCTGGGTTGAATACTGTGTCAGTTTTGAGTTGCGGGCAGACTCCAGTCAGTTACACTGCGCGAGCTTCAGCTCGGCGAGCTCGCAGAGTTTTGAGTTGCGGGCAGACTCCAGTCAGTTACACTTCCGGCGGGCATGCTTGTCAGGTCCACTGGTTTTGAGTTGCGGGCAGACTCCAGTCAGTTACACTACAATAGCGGATCACTCGCACCCAATCCTTGTTTTGAGTTGCGGGCAGACTCCAGTCAGTTACACTCGCCCTCCCGCAAACCCCTGAAATCGCACCGGAAAGGGCGGTTTCAGGGGTTTCGTGCGGGACCAAGGCATCAGAACATCTCCACCTGGGTCGGGGCATTTTCCACCGGCTTTCGGCGTTTTCCCCAGAACACCTGCATCCGTCCGAACTGCTTGTCGGTGATGACAAGCACCCTCACCTCGCCGTCCGGCGGCAGCATCGCCTTCACGCGGGCGGCATGGACGGTGGCGTTCTCGTCGCTCGCGCAGTGGCGGATATACACCGAGAACTGCATCATCGTGAAGCCGTCCTGCAGCAGCCCCTTGCGGAACCGGGCATAGTCCTTGCGGGCCTTCGGGGTGTCCACGGGCAGGTCGAACATGGCGACGATCCACATGGACCTCATCCCCCCGAAGGTGACGCTCACGGCGCTGGGAACTCCAGCGCGTCACGTTCGCCCAGGTAACAGTCCCTCAGCGATGCTGCCGTCGAGTGGAGCGCCACCATGAGCGGCATCCGCCGCCCCTTCAGCCCCACCGGGACCGACAGGACACTGAGGAGTTCAGCCTTCGCTTCCTTGCCGAGTGTGTCCACCTGCCCGTCCACCAGCCGGACCACCGCCCGGTCGACGAACGGCCGGAACGGCTCGATCAGGTCGTCGGCCAGCGCGAAGGCGTTGTACTGGTTCCGGTGGTGGAGCCCCAGCGAGGGGTTGAGCCCCGCCCCCACGACGGCCCGCGCCACCGCCGCCCGGAGCACCGTGTAGCCATAGTCCAGGAACGAGTTGATGAACTGGGAGCTGTCGCTGCGCCGGAACGCGGGTGTAAACAGCAGCGGCCAGTACCGCTGCGCCGCCTGCGCCTCGATGTTGTCCGGATCGCCGGATCTCACCTGCTTCGCCAGCTCGCGGAACGCGCCCGATTCCGCCTGCTGCTCCTCCAGCACCTTCCCCTGGTGGCGCACTTTCGCCCGCACGATCTGCTGCCACAGCCGGTTGTTGAGCCCGTCTGTCGCCGCCGCCTGCGCGGCGATGGTGCGGTTCTGGAGCGTGTGGCCTTCCAGCGGAAGCAGAAGCCCCGCCGGGTGGTGATTCCTGCCGCAGATGACGATGGCGGCGTTGGCCTCAAGCAGCGCGCCCAGCAGGCCGTGTGAGTAGGTGACGCCGGGGTTGTCCACGATCAGGACGCCGAGGTCCTCGATGGGGACGGTGGACAGCACGTCATCTCCGTGCCGGATGACCATCTGCCCGTCGCGCAGCGACAGGTAGGCAGGCCGCTCGGAGATCTCGATGCAGCGTTTAATCATGGGCCGGGAACACCCTGCCGATGGGATCGACGGTGATTTTGCGAATATTCAGATTCTGCATGGCATCATAGGATCGGATACGATCCACGTATTCTTTGCCGCGTTCTTCAGCTGATCTCGCATCCGTATGAGATATTAACGGGATATCACGATCGGAAATCCCTAATATGACGCAGATATGATCTTTCCCATCTTTCTGGATAACAATTGGATCTTGTCTGTGCAGTGACATGATAAATCTGCGACCATTACGATCATCCCGCTGAACAATAGGTTCTCCTCGCCGGACCCTTCGGGCAGCCTCCAGCATACTTACGACTTCCCCATCCCAACGGATTCGTCCTTTATCGTCCTTCTGTTCGTATATAGTGATGTGGTGGTTTCTCCCGCTTTTTACGGCTCGATATTCCTCGCCACGTGGGTTCTTCATCTGCTCCATACTGTTTGAAGAGATGTGCAGGCGCACCCGCCGGATTGGAACAGGGGCTCCATTGCGATTGTTGAGACATGGCGGGTTTGTCTGCGCCATCGCCGTTTTCCAATCAGCCGATTTGTGAATGCCAGATTTATCGAGGTCGTTAATGCCGTGCTTTGACAAATGCTCCAGAATCGCTTTCTGGATGGCGGGGTCTCCAATCTTTTTGATTTCGCTAGCGGTTATATTTTCGATAGGTTTTCGGACGGCGTAGTAGTTCTGCCCTTCGGAATCCTTCTTCTTGAGAATCCCGTAGTTGGTCTCCTCGTGCAGCGCGCCCCTTACTTTCCGGAGGGCCCGGTGTGAAACAATGATCCGGTCGATGGACTTCTTCACATCCTCCCTGAAATCGTTCCACGGCGGCGCAATGTCCTTTGGCTTGCGTCCCATCGCTGCCTTGCCGCTGATCTCTTTCAGGAACTGGCGGCTGGTTAACGCGACGACGACCGCGTCAACGGCGTGATGGCGGTGGTCCTCGCGGGTTTTTTCTCCGGAGCTGGAGAGGATGCTGTTCAGCCCCCAGAAGTAGCGCAGGTCGGAGGTCACGTTTCCGCGGCCGACCTCGACCCGATGCTGGCCGGCGAGCGGTTCCAGGTAAGAAATCGCCTGGCGGCTGATATACCGCGTGTCGTTGAGCTGGCGGCTGATGAAGTTGTCCAGTTCCAGCTCCATCTGCCGGAACTTCCGCTGCTTGGGGCCCGGCAGCTTGATCTTCTGGATGCGGAGCAGGATTTCCCCGTATTTGTCGGTACCGTGGTAGGCCTCATAGGGCGTCCGGTTCTTCTTGTGTTCCCGGTTTTCCTGTGCCCAGCAGAGCGTCTTGTTCAGGTAAGAGTTGTCGAGCGAACGGGAGTAGGGGAGGATGTGCTCGACATCCCACTCGTTCGTGAACAGTGTCTCTTTCTGGATTTGTGTGCCGGTATAGGGACAGGTGCGTTCGCATTCCTCCCACAGTTTGTATTTGACGATGTCATCCCGTGAAGGATTGGGGATATTGAACTCGGTGCGCAGGATACCGGCGATTTTCTCGTTATGCCGTTCCCGGTCCCTCTGTTCCTGGGCGATTGCCTCCCGCTTCCATTTCGGGTTTTTCAGGTCACGGGCGAGTTCCACCCGGATTCTCGCCGGTTTTCCCCATTCACGGGCGATGGCGTTCACCACATGCCGGAGCTCATGAAGGGCCTTTTCGACGATCGGGTTTCGGATCTTTGGTGGTGCTTCCAGCTGCGGCGTTTCCGCGACCTTCCGCTCGTCTTTTCTGAGGTATCCTGCCGCCTTCAGTGCGCTTTGGCCGTCCTCGGCCATGTAACGCATTCCCTGTTCGAGGAAAGGCAGCATTTTCATGATGGCCTTGTGCGAAACGTTCAGGTAGCCCGCGGGTAGTTCCCGCTTGAGCAGCTTTTCGGTCTGCTCGTCGTTCATGCCCCACCGGGTGCGGGCGTGCCGCTCCACGATCTTTTCGTCCTCGACAAACAGCAGGTCGTGGATGATCTCGTCGCGTAACTTCTTGCCTTCGTCCCCCATGAATTTCCTGTCGTAGTCTTTCTTGAATACCTGGCGGAGATTCCATTCTGCCTGGTTGCCGAGCAGCTTCTTGCGGCCGCCCTCCTCCAGATTGAACTTCTGGGTATCCATCAGTCCCAGTGCTTTCCGGACCTTGTCCCAGTCCATGTTCTCGGATTTCTGGAGGGCCTCGATGAGCAGCTCCCGCTTTCCGGGCATCTTGTCCCACTCAAGGAGCTCCCCGGTGGAGGTATCAATTACCTTCAGGTTATTTACCTCCTGAAGCAGGCGGAACTGCTGCGCGTACCAGGTTCCCTTGGGAGACCGCTTTTTACCTTTCTCAAACTCGCATTCACCGACAAGGAACTTCTGGTTCTTGAGCGGCCGCTGGTGGAAAATGACGTGGTGAATACGGTCTCTGAGATCGTCTGAAAGCTGTTCGCCAAGGTGCGGGAGCTGGGCCTCCCACAGAAACCGGAATTCGTTTTCAAACATTTCACGCGCCGTGTACCGGCCCCTGAGCCGCTGGGGTGTGGTTCCGGCCTGGAGTCTGTGCAGGTATTGCCCGAGGGTCTTTGAGCGGGATTCCTCGATCTGCTGGCCAAGTTCAGTCAGGCTTTTCTTGACGACACCATCTTCCTTGGCATTGCCCGTCTTCCGGTTGCTCTTGAATCCACGCCGCTGGCCAAGGTGATAAAGCGCCCTGCCAAACTCGTGCGGGGTAAGCGCCTGCGACAACCCCCGGTCCCTGAGCTCGTAAGGGTTTTGTCCCATGAGTTTCTGGAAATCTGCCGCCTTGGGTGGCAGGAGTCCGGCCTGGGTAAGTACGGCCTTGAGCGAATCCCGGCGGCGGTTCCGACGCCAGTGCTGTCGCCGCATGGCACGTGCCGCCCGGCGGGCGGCATTTTTCGATTCCTCGGCACCCTGCGGGGTCCGGTCCACACCTTCGGGGAATATCCGGACTCCGGTTCCCAGTATTCCAATAGGTTTCTGGTCCTTGTCGAGCAGGATGGCCGCCCATCCAACCGAATTGGTGCCGATATCCAGCCCCAGAATGTAATTCTGCTGTGCCATGCGAATGGCTCCTTTTTCGAGTTGATTCGAAAACGATTCTAGTATACAAAAGTTGCAGTGTAACTGACTGGAGTCTGCGCAAGTTTCCGCTTCTCATAACAAGTGGAACCTCTGCGCAAGTGGAGGTATCCGCGCAGGCTCTGCTCCGGTTGGGCAACCTTCCGGAGCAACCACTGGCCGGCGGCAACGCCGGCCTCTTTTTTGCCCTGGGGTTTTCGGGGAACCGGACTGGAGCCAGAAACAAACGAAAACGGCCCGCCCTTCCGGGCGGGCCGGGGTGAAGGCAACCGGCCCCTTCCTTCCGTGCGGGGCCGTCTATACTGCGCGGGATGGGAGAGTCCCCCGAAGAAAAGAAAGAAAATCCCTCCGGCGTGGCCGGGGGGGAGGGTTTTGCGGAACCGGCGCCGGGGCGCGCTGAGGACCCGT
>CAZSFB010000184.1:0-6064 GCA_964606035.1 uncultured bacterium
ATTCTCGCCGTGGTGAAGTTTGTGATGCCGGGGTGTGTTGAGAATCTATTCCAGCGGACCCAGGTTCAGCGGAATCTGCGTATGCAGCCATGACTGGTAGAAAAGACTTGCCGCCTGCGCGAACAGTACCATGAGGGGGTCGAAGCCGAGAAGAACCAGAGGGAGCCAGAAAATCATGGCTGTCATGGGAACCCAGGTCTGGCGCAGCGCAACGCTCAGGTTGAAATGCTGCGATGAGTGGTGGGTGACATGGGAGGCCCAGAGCCATCCCACGTGATGGCTGGTCCGGTGGAACCAGTAGAAGCAGAAATCCTCTGCGACGATAAGGAGCAGCCATTCCCACCGGAGACTTGTGCTGCCAAGGGTCCAGCCCGGTGTCCACAGCTGAAGGACCGCATGGTCTGACGCCCATAGGTATATACGGAGCAGCACAGGTACCCAGAGGAGATTGATCAGGAAATAGCCTGCATAGAGGGACAGGTTGGCAAAGGTATCCGCGGGGTCGTACAGGCCGGGCCGGTATTTGCGGCTCCACATCCACTCCGCAAGCATCGCGAGACCGAAAAGACCAAGCCCCCAGGCATAGATGTCACGCAGGGGGCTTGCGATCAGCGGAACCAAAATGTCTTTCATGGACGGCGGGCCATCTGGCTGCAGTACGGATGCTTCAGGCCGTTGCCTCCCAGTTTTCGTACTTGAGGATGCCAAGCTCATCGAACCGGGTTCGCAGCCGCGGGGTCAGCAGGCCCACCCGCTTCAGGTTCGGAACGATCTTGCTGAACAGGATCGTGCGGAACTCCTTCATGGCGGGGGAGTGCAGCATGTGGTTGAGGCACTCATCGGCGGGGTAGCCCAGCGACTCCCACACTTCCTGCATCAGGAACCGGTCGCGCATCAGCACACAGGCCTCGTAGATCCAGTCCTCGCGGTCCTTCAGCTCGCTGTCCTTCATGTCATCGTAATAACCCTTGAGTGACAGCACACCGAAGGCCACGTGACGGGACTCGTCCTTCATGACGTAGTGGGTAAGGTCTTTCACGAGCGGCTCGCGGGTGAAATTGTAGGTCATCTGGAAAGCGGCAAGCGCGAGCCCCTCCACGAGGATCTGCATGCCGACGTATTTGAAGTCCCAGCGGGACTCCTGGAGGATTGAGTCGAGCAGCTTCTTCAGGTGGGGCGAGATCGGGTACTGGAGCTCGTACTTCTCGTTGATGTATTTTGCGAAAACCTCGACATGCCGGGCCTCGTCGAACACCTGCGTCGAGGCGTAATACTTGGCGTCCGTGGAGGGAACGGCGGAGACGAGCTGCGAGGCCGTGAGCAGGGCACCCTGTTCGCCATGCATGAACTGGGACAGCGACCAGGCGTTGGAGTGCCGCCGCAGCTTCCGGATCTCGGCGGGTGAAAGCCTGCGCCAGATGTCCGTGTTGAAAAGGGCATGCATGGCGTCGGGGCTGTTCTCGGCCTCCGGGTCCACCTGGGTGTCCCACTTGAGTGTTTCATTGGACTCCCACTGGTCCCTTTTGGCCTTTTCATACAGCTCGCGGAGTTCCCGCACCTGGACCTCGTAGTTCCAGTTGTAGATCGTGTCGTATTTGCTGATGATCGCCTCGATCTCCTCGTGGATCGGCTTCTCTCCTGCGCGACGGTCAACAGGTGGGTACATGGGGGAACTCCTTGCGAAACAGGCGGGAACCGGCCGCGGCCGGCTGCCTTCCTGTGTGCTGTTATGACATGGAAGAAGTCTGACGGATTTGGAGAGGCGCGGCAAAGCAGGCTTTTAACTGCCTCTACCAGCGCTGGCGCAGCGCGTTAGGGCGCCGCTGCAATCATGGGCTGGAGGTGCGGCATGAAGTCGGTGGCGAATGCCTCGGCGGCGGTGCGGTTGCCCTCGACGGTCCAGTGGCCATCCACAGGGTAGTAGGGCCGGATCCCTTCAGCGACGGCCTGCCGGAAATAGGGCTGGAGGCTGAACACCGGCACGTTCTCTGTTTCACCCCACCGGATGATCTCGTGCCGGAAGGCATCCAGATCAAAGTCGCTGGAATCCATGCCCAGTTCACCGGCGAGCTTCCGCCAGTCATTCCAGAAGGACGAGCCGGGCATCTCCAGCTCCCACAGGTGAGGGATCACAACGACAGCAAACCCGGCTCCCGACTCGCGCACCTCGCGGGCATACTGCGAAAGAACCGCTTTCAGGAGTGTGATGGCGTCGCGCACGTAGGAGGTCTGTTTCACGGGGCTATAGGCAAACAGGAGGCTGTTGTTCCGGTTCGCCTCGGGGTTGCGGGTCATTTGCAGGAGCTTCACCCGGTTCCGAAGCAGGGCATAAAGGTGGGAATGGCTTGTGAGAATCCGGTCGGTGACGTTGAAGAGTGCCGGCTTTTCCCGCTTTGAACCAGCAGCCGGATACTCCAAAAGTTTTCCGTCCGGCCCCATCCGGAAACCGGGCTTCGGGAAATAGTGGTGATCAAGCAGGTTGTCGGCGAGATCGTTCGGGAAAACCCACTCGATGACCAGTGACGGCCGAGATGGCTTCCCGTGGTGACGCCAGAAGAACAGGTGCTGATCGGTGCCGGTACCTGGCAGGGACAGGTTCATCCAGTCCAGTTCCGGGTGGAGCGCGGCAAGGATATCCAGGGCCCGGTCCTTTTCCTCTACTCCATGCCCGAAAAAGAAGGAGTCACCGGTTGAAACGACAATCGGCTTATCCCCGGTGCTCTCGTTTTTGGGTGGTGATTCACGGAACCCGTATCCGTTGGCAGTGATCCGGACACTGAACTCGGTGGTACGGGTTTCATACTCCACGCCGGGAAACAGCCGGTACCCGAGGAGCGGGTCCGGTACGTAGGGACTTTTCAGGCCGGCAGGACTCACGACCCGGGTGATGAATTCTCCTCTGAGAAGATGATCCTGGGGCAGTGTCAGCCGGACAGTTGCCTCCAGAAATAACAGAACAGCGGTGGTACCCAGCATAACCGCAACAGCGGCCATGAGAATAAACTTACCAGTCCGCACGGGAAGGGTCTCAGAAGTTCCAGTTCCACTGGAGAGAAAACACGGGATCTTTCGCCGGGTCATAGTAGGGACCACGGCGGAACCGGGCGAAAGGCATCCCGAGCATGGGGTTCATGAAATAGGCAGCAATCTTCTTCGGCGTGGAACTGGACCGGGCCCACCGCACGGAGGTTTCGTCCATCAGCATGCCGAGCGGGACACCCAATCCCGGTGTGATAATGAGATCAATACCGGAAGCCGGTTCATAAACGGCCTCGGCGATGTATTCATGGAATGCCGAAACGAGGAACGAGCCGATGGAACTGGCGATGCGGGAATAGCCACGATCCCGGTAATACATGTAGTAGAGGGCACCGGCATAGGGGTGAAGGATCCAGTTTGTGTAGAACGGATTGCCGTCGTTCCAGGGCGGCACGACGGAGACATGGTCCGGCCACTGCGAGTAGGCGCCTTTCAGCATGCCCCTGGCGCCGGTGATGTTCAGCGCCCGCTTGAAGCCAATGACCATCGCGGACAGGACGAGGGTGTCAACGGCGTAATCCAGCCCGTCATGAACAGGTGGCTCCAGTGCGTCCTTCGGGATCTGTGGCCCCTCGACCACGCGGCGGTAGCCGATGAGCCGCATCTCCTCCGGGCTCATGATCCGTGCCCCGCTCATGCCCGGCGTGACCGGGGCGAGCGGATCGGTCTCGACCATGATGAGAGTGCCGCTTCTTCCGTGGATATCCCGGAGCGTGGCCACCTGCACATCGGCTTCCGTATAGACCCGTCCGTCCAGCGGGAACGAAAAGCCGGCGCCAAACGTATAGACCTGGTTGGAATCAAGGTATTTCGTGCTGAAGGTCTGGTAGATGCTCGATTCCAGATAGAGGCGGGCCATGCTGGTGTCGAACACGGTGAGGCCCGCACCGGTGGAAAGTGACGGCGCCATGAAGGTGGCCTTGTTATCGACGTCAAAAGCTTTCGGGCGGCCCGGAAGGAAGTAGGCGTCGTTGAACTGGGTGACGCCTCCACCGAGGATCACATAAAAGCGCCGCTCGGCATCGAAGTCATAAAGGTAGAACCGGTTGCGAAGGTGATAAAGCGATACCGAGCTGACGCGTGTGCCTGACCCGGCAGGGTTGGGGATGCCCGCAGGAGATACTCCGTCCTGGTCATGGATGCCAACGGAGGCGGCGAAGTTGATTTCCAGGGACCAGCGCGGGGTGATGAACCGGCCCACGCCCACATTGGCGTTGTAGACGATGTTGACCTCGGAAGGCTGGGTGCCGAGGTAGCCGTCCGGTGTCAGGTAGGCCCCCGGAGAGCGTGACGTGAGGTAGCGGCCCTGCCAGAATCCGCCACCCAGATGGCCGAGCATGAACCAGCCCCGGTCGAAACGGAGCCCGGTCCGCTTTTCGGCGTCCGAGAGTTCCCGGTGGTCCACCCAGATTTCGCCATCGCCTTCCGGGGGCAGGGTGACAGGGGCGGGTTGAGTAATCTCCGGGACGGATTCCGCCGCGGGATGGGTATCGGGCGGGATTTCCGACGCCAGCAGGGCGAGTGGGGTCAGAAGGAATACAAAGAGGCAGGTGAACCGGTACACTGCCGAAGCGCCAAGGTATTGTATTAAAATTGGTTTTCGGAGGCGAAAAGCCATGTGGGACGTCACTAGCCCTGCTAGACTGTACGTGTCAACCACCTTTTTCTGGATGATCCTGACTGATGACGGCACTGGTCCGACTGTTCGTTTTTCTCGCTCTTGAGCTGCTTTGGGCCCGGAAACTCTGGGGCCGCCGGCCGGTCCTGTTCTGGTCTGTTGCCGCCTTACTTGTGGTGATGAACGGCGCGGCTCACGTGATCAAGCGTCAGATGCTCGGGCTTGCGGTGCTTCCGGGTGAGGCGGACCATCTCTACCGTGCCCTCTATAACGGTGCCGTGACAGGACACTACCTGTTCGGCATCGTGGCCGCACTCGCCAGTGTCGCCTTCGTCATCCGGGTGATCCGGAAGCAGTTATGGAAGGCAGGGGGCCAGCCGGCTGAAGGTCCTGGCAGCGGTGCGGAAAATGTGGGGAAAAACGGCACTGACGGGGAATCAGCCACACCGGTCCCCGAAGTCACGCGGCGGAATTTTCTTGCAGCAGGCGTGACGGGCGGTTTTGCATTGGCGGGGGCGGGAACACTGCTATCCACCCGTGTGCGCCCTCACGAGATTGTCGTCGAGCGGTGGAAGGTGCCGGTGCCGAGGTATCTGGCAAAAGCATCGGGATTCCGGATCGTTCAGGTGACCGATCCGCATCTGGGGCCCATGTTCGATTCGGACGCCTGGCGGCGGGCCCTTGCGCTGGCGGTGGCCGAAAAGCCGGACCTGATCGCACTCACGGGCGATTTCATTGACCGGGTCAACCCGAAGTGGCTGGCACCGTTCGTGGAGCCGCTCGCGGAACTGCCGCCGGAAATCCCGGCCTTTGCCATCACCGGCAACCATGACCACTACTGGGGCGCCGACCGGCTCCAGCAGGCGGTGGAGGCGGCAACTCCCGTACGGTTCATCCGCAACCGCCGGGAAGAACGGTTCCTTGCGGCTCATGGCATCGAGATCACCGGCATTGACGATCCGGTGAGCCAGACGCCTTCCCTTCCACCGGAGCGGGGCGGAATGCCGGATGGCTCGTGGCTGGAGGCGAACCGGAACCGCTACCGGATTTTGCTGGCACACCGCCCCTGGGTGGTGCGTGGCGGGCATGTGCAACGGGCGTTTGATCTCACGCTGGCAGGCCATACCCACGGCGGCATGGTGACGCTGAATATCCCGTATCTTCCGGAACTGCGGCTGTTCCGGCCGCTTTACGACCGGGGCTGGTATCCGCCAGACCGGCGGCTGTCGGAACGGGGATGGCTGTTTGTGAGCCGGGGCGTGGGCTACGCGGGTCCCAGGTTCCGGCTGAACTGCCCGCCGGAGGTGTCCGTGCTGGAGCTATCCGCGGTTGTGGACCGGCCCGAACGCATCACGTGAAGCAGAAAGCAGAAACCCCTCCTTCAGGGAGGGGTTTCCGGCCATCAGG
>CAZSFB010000185.1:0-6039 GCA_964606035.1 uncultured bacterium
ATAGGTGACATAATAGAGGAAAGTGATCTTGTCCGCGGTCACCACCTGAAACTCCAGATAGTGCGCAGACTCTCCGCCGAGTTTCATGGGATGTTCCTTGCCAAATTCCAGTCCGGGGTACCGCGCCGTCATCTGTGATTTCGCGTATTCCACGTACCCGTCAAGCGCGAGCGGGGAGTCCTCCACAATCAGAAGCCCGTAGGCGAGCGACTCGGTATCAACGAACTCGAACTCCGCCGCCGGATTTTTCAGCACCTTGTCCGGTGAATCCCTGCCATTCACCTTCCAGTGCCCGCCAGGAAGTTCCAGCCTGACACCGCCGCCCTCGGCCACAGACGACACCGGGAGCAGTCTCTCTCCGGCCTGGATCGCAATGGTTTCCACAGGCGTTGCAACCCTGCCTGCACGGTCAAACAGACCGAGCCTCCATACTGCCAGCACTGCTACCGCCACCGAAAGGAATCCAATAAGCATCCACTGCATCCGGGCCGGAGAGCCCTGGAGCACCGCCTGGCACCGCTGGCAGTTCGTGCTGCCGGCGGGATTTTCCGCACCACATTCAGGACAGATCATCATGTTTTCGCTCCACCCAGTCCCCGCTCCTGGAGCCAGTCACCAGTCCGGCGCATCCCTTCATCCAGACCGATGGCTGGTTCATACCCGAGGAGCTTCCGCGCTTTCTCGACCGAGTATGAATGCGGTCTTGTAACAAATGCCACCGCATCCGGTGTGAATTGAGGCTCCCGCCCCCGGATCCGGTCCACCGCCGCAGCCACCCTTGCCAGCGGCTTCAATACCGCTGACGGCACAGGGAAAGGTCTGCGAACTGCCGCAGCCTTCGCGAGCCGCGTGAAATATTCCCGGAATGTCGTCTCTGCGCCGTCGGTAATGTTGAAAGCCTCACCGAAGGCATCATGAATCACCGCCAGGAAAATCCCATCGACCAGATTGTCTACGTAGACGTGGTTCATGATGCCCCGGCCGCCATCCACCAACGCAAAGCGTCCCGATCTCATCAGGCTCACCGGCCGGACAACCCAGGGAACCGAGCCTGGGCCATACACGTCCCCCGGCCGGATCACGATGACTCCGAACCGTGGCGGATCATTCATCCCCAGGATGGCGTCCTCACTCTCGATCTTGGTCTGACAATAAGGGTTATTCTCGCCCCGCCGCGGCCCCGTTTCGGTGACGTTCCGGGGGTAAGTGAACCCGTAAACCATGGCACTGGAAAGATGCACGAATACCTTTGCACCGGTGGACCTTGCGGCCCTGGCCACTACCGTTGTTCCGCCAACGTTCACACGGCGGAACTCGTCCATCGAACCGCCTTCTTTCACAATCGCAGCCGTGTGCAGGATGATATCTGCGCCCGAACACGCCTCGGCGGCAGCCCGCTCATCCGTCGTGCCGCCGACGACAACCTCCGCCCCGAGTGCCCGAGCCCTGGAAGCTGCTTCCGCAGAAAGATCGAGCCCCCGCACCTTCATTCCCCGGCTCCTGGCCAGTTCCGCAGCCCTCAGGCCGATGAACCCGCCGATGCCGGTAATGGCAATCGTCCTTCCCTTCAGTTCCATGCTGAACCCTCATAATGCGGTCCGGACCGGATCGCAATGCAGACGCAGGGGTATTGGCGGATTCGTCGCAACCGCATGCAATCAGCTGCGTTCGGGAGTCGCCGCAAGCCGAAGCACCGCCGCGGCGAGATCTTCCAGTCCTATGCCGTTCTCGGCACTTGTGGCGATCGTGTCCTGAGGGTCCAGGGAGAGCTCCTTGCAACGGGCACGGAGCTCGCTGCGGAGCTGGGAGGGCCTCACCCCATCACACTTGGTGAAGGCAATTACCGCCGGAAGTCCGGCCTGGTCGCAGTAGTCGAGCATTTTCCCGTCTAACTCTGACGCCTCGTGCCGGGAATCCACGAGCGCAATTATGCCCCGGAGCGACTGCCGCTCATTGAGATACCGGCCGATCTCGACTGCCCACTTTGTTCGCTCCGACTTTGAAACCCGCGCGTAGCCGTAGCCCGGAAGGTCCACCAGCCGTAGTTTTCCCGGAATTTCGTATATATGGATCAGCCGCGTCTTTCCCGGCGTCGCCGAAACCCTCGCCGCCTTCCGGGTGCCGAGAAGGCGGTTGATCAGCGAACTTTTCCCGACATTGCTCCGCCCCGCAATGGCGACCTCCGGAAGCCCTGCGGGCGGGAGCTTGTCAAGACCAGGCGAGGGCGGATGGATCACCAGTTGCCGGGGATCCTTCAGGAGTGCGGAAGCCATCGGGAGGATCCTCTTTCAGGACGGCCTGCCGTAAGAGTGGAGACCGCCTAGAAACAGGTTGACGCCCAGATAGGTGAATATCACCACAACAATCCCGAATACCGCAAATAGCGCTGTACTGCGGGTGGACCAACCACGGGCGAGCCGGGCGTGGATATCCGCAGCGTAGGTAAGCAGGGTGATGAGTGCCCAGTTTTCCTTCGGATCCCAGGACCAGAAACGGCCCCAGGCATAATTGGCCCAGATGGAGCCAGTTATGAGCACCAGCGTCATGAGAACGAGCCCGACAAGAATGCTCTTGTAGCTCCAGCGGTCAAGGACGTCCGCATCCGGGAGGCGTGACGGTAGCCGGTCCGATACCCTGTGAATAAGCAGCAGCACACCAAAAGCGAAAAGGGACACTACCAGCAAGGAAAGCTTGTAGGTATTCAGCCCGATGGTGAGCAGCGACATCTCGGGCCGCATCGGAATCGGCCGGGTGACGTATCCGAATCGCGCCGCCACACCGATCGCCGCCGTCAACATGACGAGCGTTAGCATGGATGCGAGTACAACATGGTTCCGACCAGCCAGTATCTTCGCAAACACGGCCGCAGCCTTTTCCGTTAAAATTGCCAGTGTCCGGATCGGTCCGGAAGGGCGTCCAGTGGACAGGAACTCCGGATTTTCCTGTGAGGCTGAGGCCAGCCCTGCGGCGATCACTGTGAGCGAGAAAAACCCTGCCGCCACAAACAGTGGCCCCGCATGGGGCACTATCATCGGATACATCTCGACACCGCCTTCTGGCGCAAGACGATAGCTGTCAAAGACGAACTCGCCGTATTTGACGAGGTCTCCGTATTCGAGCGCAACAATGGTTGTAAAAAGTCCGGCGGCCACCCAAGGCAGCATTCTGACAGCCGGAATTCCATCCTTCACGAGAAACAGGAACGCAAAGCCGAAACCGGTGAAAAACGCCGCGTAGGCAAAGCAGGCGAAACTGACATGAATGTGCAACCACCGGCTCTGGAGCGCCGGCATGACCTGGGCAATCTCCTTCTGGTTGGACAAGGCCGCAAGCCCCATCAGGATAAAGGCAATGGGAAGAACAAACGCACCGGCCATCCTGTTTTTCGACCGGACCTCGAAGATGGCATATACCAGGCCCACACCCCACGCAAAATAGACGAGGGACTCATAGAGATTGGTCCATGGCGGCTGGTGCCAGCCAGAAACGACCCAGCGGGTGCCGAGTGCTGCCGTGTGGGCGGCAACCGAAAGCCAGAGCACTGCAGTGGCCGCCCGTCCAACTGTCCGCGAGTCACGAACCAGATAGACGAGATAAAAGATCATCGAGACCAGATAGCCGAACGAGGTAATCGTGAAGAGATTGAGGGACAGGTTGAACAGATCGTCTTGATTCATGATTCTTCCAGTTCCGACATGGGGCAGTGTCATCCCTTGATCCGGGCCGCCGCTCCTTCCACAGGCGTGGCGCCTGTCCGGGCGACAATCAGGCCAACCAGCGTATCAAACTTCTTTGAAACCGCATCTTCCATCTTCGTGCTATAGGCCGCAAGCGACACCATGCCGGAATCCACCCGTATCCAGATCTGGCGGTGAGGCACGTAAAAGGAAATTACCAGTCCCAGCACCATCAGGGCGCACCCTGCCCATACGATATTGATCCCCGGATCAGCGGTGAGCTGCAGCCCGGTGATATAGCGGGGAACAAACTTCTTCAGGATGAACACATGCTCGCCATTCCTGAACCCGTCCGCCATCGGGTAGTTCAGAAGCACCGGAAACTGCTCAACATTGGCGCCATCGGGGTCTTTCCTTTCCACCACGATGGCAGGACCCAGATCTCCCTGCTTCTCCGTGATGAATTCAGGCAGATAATGCAGAACCGTATACACGGTATCCGAACCAGCAATCCGGAAAGGTTTTTCCAGCTCCGCTTCAATTGCGACAGGCACCTGATCCGCCGGCTTTCCCATCAATAGATGTGCAACGCCGCCCGCCTTCTCGTAGGAAGCCTGGTAGAAAGTCACCCCCCGGTATGTAACGGGGTGGTTCACCAGCACATCGGTCTGTAGAACCTCACGGCCTTCCTCGAAAAAGGTTAACTTCGACCGGAGCTCCTTTGCGCGGTCGGTCAATGCACCGGTTTTCTGGTCGCGGTAGAACTCCACAGTAAACCGGTCATTGCGGACCTCGAACGGAAGCTCCATGCGGTAGACAACCGGCTCCAGCTGTTCGTCGAGCCGGTCCACCAGCAGGAATTTGCTTGTGCTGAAGCCTTCCAGAATACGCATCTGGCCATAGCTGAAGCCGGATTTGCTTCCGTAGTAGGAACCGAATGACAGGGTGAGAATCCCTGCATGCACGAAATAGAAACCAAGCCGGTTGATGCGGCCCCGGTTCACGTAGAAATGGACATCGCCGTCCTTCTCCGTTTCCGTAACCTTTCCGAAAACGGACGCCAGTGCGCTCCTGATCTCTGCGCGAAATCTCGGCGCACCGGAAAGCTCCAGCCTGTCCCGGATACTGGAAGTCCGGAACTTCGCCAGCGAGGGTACAGGTTGCCACTGACGGAAAAGCTTCCACTGCTTCGGGAACCGGTCGAGACTCACCACGATCAGGGCCAGGCACATGAGCCCAAGCGTCCCGTTGAAATACCAGGCGTTATAGAGATCGAACAGACCCAGCCGGTTGTAGAGATCGCCCCGGTCACGGCCAACCTTGTCGATATACCCGGTAACGTCCGAAATATTCCCGGTCACCTGCGGTATAAAGGTTCCTGCCATCGTCAGGACCGCGAGCAGTACCAGTAGACCGACACCAACCCGCACATCGGCAAAGAATCTCCAGAGCCGGCGGTCAAGACGGGACATTGCCGGCAGGATCCCTGCCGGTCTGGCCGGCGGCTTCGCCGGTTCTGAAGTGACATTGTCCTTGTTCATCAAGCCAGAGGGTTACCGTCCGCTCCGCGGGCATCATGCGGAGGTCTGCCGCAGGAATCAAGTCACAAAATGTGGTGATTTCATGATTTGCTGCGACTGTATAAAATACATTTCATGTCCCGTCTGGATATCCACCTCGGCGGCCGCCGGATCATTGAATGCCCTGTGCGGGAGCGCGAAGTGACTATCGGCCGGTCCCCGAATGCGACGATCTCTCTCCCCGATGCGGAGATATCCCGTGTGCATGCCCGGATCCGTTATGCGAACGGCCGCCACGAGATCCTGGATCAGTCAATTAATGGCACAATTGTGGACGGGCAAGATATCTCCGGGCCGCAACCACTCCGGGATGGCTCCACGATCCGCATCGGTTCTTACCAGATCATCTATTCGGCAAAGGACAGCGCCATTCCGGCGCCCACATCCGTAAATATCGCATTCCCAACCAGACTTTTGCGTTGTGACGGGCGCCAGGTGACCTGTTCAGAGGCCCGCCTTGAAGTCAGTCCGCCCGGGAAAACTCCCCCGTACCAAGTGACGCTACCCGATCGCCCTGTAAACCTGGGGAAATCCCCTGCTTGCGACATCGTGCTGACGGACGAATTTGTCTCACGGGTTCATGCACGGCTCGTGCCTGTCGCCGACGGCTGGCGGATCGAAGACCTGGGCTCACGGAACGGCACCCGTATCAATGGCCGGGAAACCGGAGCTGCCCTGCTCGCCTCTGGCGACCGGATCCAGACCGGACAGACCCGCCTTCAGTTCCACCAGAAGGTCTTTCCCGGCACTCTGGATGAAGACGACGGCGAAAGCGGCCGTGA
>CAZSFB010000186.1:0-6034 GCA_964606035.1 uncultured bacterium
CACATCGTCCGGGGAAATCACCCCGGCTGACATGGACACGCAAAAACAGATAACCCGTCAGGCTCCACCGGTTCCGGCGGATGCCGGCGTGAATTTTGCGACAATGATCTGAACTCAAACGCACCGGAATCTTTCAAGATCCTCCGTGTATCGAATATCAGACCTTTATGGACCGCATTTTTGGTCCCAACGCGGTTCGCCAGCGCTCAGATATCCTTCTTACCGGCGATTCTATCCGATCATCACACCGATCCCCCCTCCCTGTTTTACGCATCAACCGTCGTAATGACCTGCTGATCCGTTTTCCTGGAAACCAGGCTGAAGTCCTTTCGGTCTGGGACAGACGATCGCGCCATTTTAAAACCGTATCCCGACGCGCTTCTGGGAATCCGGAGCAAGCGAAACCGAATGCGAAGGTGGCGGCCAAAATGGCCCTCAACAGCGCCGACTCATGTTCAACGGAGACACATCTTTGCAACGGTTCAAGATCACATTGGCAGGAGGAGAAGTCCACATGACCAATAATCCAGCAGCCGAAACCGACGCATCAAGACTCAAACAGATTATCGAGCGACGTAAAGTCGTATACGAAGTAATTCCTGCTTCCACCTTCATAGGTACCGTACGGCGGCAAATAGGATTCGACTTATTTCTGTACGGTACACATGGCGACCAGATTCCGCATGTAAATCCCGGTTGCCCGCATTGCGTCAGCGTGTGGAGAGATCTGGAAAGTATCGCTACGGCTGTAGTTCCAAAAGATAATAGGATGAGCATTTCCAGGGTTGAGCCATTTGACCATATGCTTCATCAGTCAAAATCGAGACGCTACCGGAATGATGTCGAACTCGTCATAACAATCAGGCATAAAAACGACTTTGAAGACCCCCTTGATAGCTGCGAATCCCACTGTCTACGCGATATTACCGATTCCTTAAAGGCTTTGGGCGTCCGAGAACGGTCTTGGAATAGTTCTCGTCCGCAATGGATGGGATTAGAAACATAAAAATCGTCTTAACCGATGAATCCCAAAACGACAGAAAAGGGAGAAATGCTTATGAACAAGAAACTCTTAACCATAATTTTAGGACTGCTCTTAATCCCCCTTTCAGTATATGCCGGCGGCGACATCAACGCCATGAAGTGGCGTGGCAGCGGCGGCTGGTCCAATCATTCAAAGTACTGCCGCATGTACAATCCGGCTTCGATTGAAACATTGAAGGGCGAAGTCGTTGACGTAACAGCCAAGGTTCATATGGAGGGCATGGAGCCCGGTACGCACCTGACCTTGAAGACCGGTGACGCAACCCGTGAGGTACATTTGGGGCCGGTCTGGTTCATGGAACGGCAGGACATAGTCATCTCCAAAGGAGACAAGATCGAAGTCTCAGGCTCCCGCATCATGTTCGAAGGGGAAAAGGAAGTTGTGTTGATGGCCGCCTCACTCACGAAAGGAGAGAAAATGTTCCAGCTTCGCGACGATAAGGGACGCGGGCTTTGGGACGCTGTGCGTGACGATAAGAAATAACTGTATCCGGAGTACCCGGTATGTCGCAGAGTACGCGCGTGGGCGTTTTGGTAGCCCCGGTTGGAAAGGCGGGCGGGTCCCGACCAGATACGGCGAGTTACGATACGCATTCGCGACCGGCGCACACTCATGACCGGCTATAAATAGTTATCAGTAAAAAGGAGTCATCATGTCGAACGATGCATACGATACACCGAAAACCTGGCCTCTGGCTGTCATTATTTCCCTTCACTGCACCTGGATAACACTCGGTATCATGTTGGCCAACGCGGTCATAGACATCCTGCTGAAACGGGGGAGCGTCCAAGAAATCTTTGGGCTCCACCTTTTGCATGTACTGATTCTGTCGATTGCTATCGCGATTGCCATAACCGGTCTTATCCAGCGGGAAATCGGCCGGCCAATCGGGCGGATAAATGCAATCCTCTACCGACTTGGTGCCGGAGATACGGATTTCCCTTCTCTGAACACGAGGATTCAAGAGGTACGGAAGATAGAGGAGGGTATCCAGAATATGCGGAACCGGATGTTTTCGGATTCTTCTGGAGAGCTGATGAAGAAATCGGTCGCGGCGTTGACCGAAATCCGGGATATTGCCAAAGAACTTCGACCGATGCATCCGGAGGAAAGTCGGCGTCTGCTCGATTCCGTCCTGACTGTCGCCGAATCGTTAAGCGTCGCCAGATACCACCCTGAACGAAAATCTAGTTTGTGAAATTGCACGAGCGTTCTGTCCGGCGCCGTCTATTTCCTGTTCATAAAATATGAGGTCGAGATATTATGGAGCCCGTACAAGTAAGAGCGATGCCGCCGGTGTTTCGCCTCAGATCGCTGCACAATGCCGCAAAAAGTATCGGACGACTGACAGAGGAACAGGCCGTTGTGCGAATGACGCTCCAATGTGTCCGCCAATCCATGGAGGTATCAGAGGCTGCTATTCTGGTTTCTCCGGACGATTATGGGACGGAAGCGATTGGAACGATTAGGGGAGAAGACGGCGCGGAGAGCGGTTTTTTTGCTCTGCCTATCGGGCATTTGGATACGCATTGCATCGTCCATTCACGGCGTGCCATTACAGTCGCGGATTTGGGAGTCGACCCTGCCAGCCACCCGCTTCGGGAGTGGTCATTCGCTCCTCTCGAAATAGGCGGTTCGATAACTGGCTTGATCGGAATCAATCGCCCGGCGGATTCATTGCAGGAGGTGGATCTGGAACTATTCTGCGGGTTGACGTCAGTCACCGCAGTGGCAATCGAACAATGCCGTCAACGGCGTAAGGCCATTGAGGAAGAAAGCCGCAGGGCGGTTTTGTCCAGGTATTTCTCCCCGCAAGTCTGTAACATGCTCATTAGCCGTGGCGCTACGGAGAGCATTCCAACCAGGCTGAATGCGACGGTGATGTTCGCGGATATCCGGTCTTTTACCGCTCTTTCAGAAAATCGCGATCCGGCAGAGGTGCTGGACATCCTGAACCATTATTTTACGCACTCAATGGATATTGTTTTCAAGCACGGCGGCATGGTGGACAAACTACTTGGGGACGGTCTGCTGGCGGTATTCGGTGCGCCGGCTCCGCTGCCTAATCATGCTCAGGCCGCGTTAAACTGCGCGCTGGAGATGGTCCATCGTATACGATTGCTCAATTTTCAACAATTCGGTTTCGGCCACCTTCAGGTAGGAATCGGTATCCATACCGGCCCAGTGGTCGCGGGAGATTTGGGCGGGGGTTCATTCCGCGATTATACGGTAATTGGCTCGACTGTAAATCTAGCTTCACGGATTGAAGCGCTAACCAAGACCTATAATGCGGCAATACTGGCGAGCGAAGACGTAGTCCGCTGCGTCGATGATAGGATCCCGATGGAGGATCTCGGGCAGATCGCCATCCGCGGTTTAGAAAAGCCGGTGGTGCTGTACCGGATACGGATATGACGTTCGGATAATAGTGACGGCAAACCAATCGAAAGGAATTGCGTGTATAGTGATGGTGTTCGGCTTCTATGAAGCGACCGGTGGGTTACCTGCGAGGCCGCCTCTGGATTTCCTCCGGCGTGGCCACGTTTCTACCTCATGACGTACGTCCGAGGTGGCCATGCGAGGTACCTGCTTGAGGTACGTGGCGTGGCCGCCTCAATTCCGCGTGCCGAGGCGGCCGGATTTCAGCCTTCTAGGTGGCCACATGGACGACCACGAGGTGGCCGGGGATACCGGATTACGGCGCAGGGCGGGACCGGGCCCCAGTGATAGGGCCGCCGCGACCGCGTAAAAACGCTGAACTTCGTCAGTCCCCAGTCAATCGGGTGCGCCATTTTCGGGGAAATCCCTCAAAATGCCCGATTCGGCCTAGAACGCGCGCGGTGCCCCCCATTCCGGTTCGCGGCGGTATATCTGGTTGACCTTCGGGGGTGACTCCGGTGAGGGGCGACGAAATTCCGGTGTGTATCAGCCGAGAGCATGGGCTTCGCTGGTACGAGCGTGGAGCGGCGCCGGAGTTTTCGCTTTCCCCCCTGATTTTAGTTGGAGGGCTTGCGTTTATCTTGCGAAGCGCTTATATTTGGCATGGTTGCAAGTATGAGAAAGCGCATTCAACAGCCTCCCGGAACCCTCGATAGCGAAGCCGCCGCCAAGGCGCTCGGCCTCAGCTACGACAAGCTCATGCGGCTGGTCCGCGCGGGTTACGTCCGCCCCGCCGGCTACACGGGAAGCCCCCGTACGCCCGGTTTCTGGTCGAAAGAGGACCTGGTCCGGGCGGAGACGGCGAACCGGCTGACCCGTCTCGATCTGACCGGGGAGCAGATCAACTACCTGCTGAACAACTTCGACGCGCTGTTTCAAGAGGGCTTCAGGCCGTCAAACATTATGCACAGACTGGCACCGGACGGGAAAACCTGGGCCCGCGATCTTGCGCTGACGCACCCTGCGCGCGACCGGGTGATCCACAAGGAAAAGATCGGAGAAGCCACGGTTGAAGTCGTCGAGCAGATCCAGCTCCCCCTAGAGGTGTTCAATCCGGTCCGGTGGGACTGGAGCAAGCCCGCACATCAGCAGATCCACGGCGTGAAGCCGCCGAAACGTCCGGCGAAAGGCGGCAAGAAATGAACGAAGCCAGCCGCCAGGCTCTCGTGCTCTCTCCCGGCGCACAGACCGTTTACCGGCTCCTCTGCAAACGCTGGAACGGCCATCCGCAGGCCGGGCGGTTTATCCGGATTGTGAAAGAGGCGTTTGAGGACAGCGGGTATTTCATCACCGGCGACGAATTCGGCGAGATCATTGGGGAATTGCACCGAGGCGGCCTTGTACGGTTTCAGGTGCGGCGCGATGCCATTGGCCTTATTCCCCTGCACCGCTTCCGGAATCTCCCGCAAAGGACGTAAGCCATGCCGCACAGCCACCCGGAACTGGACCGGTCGGAAATGGACAAGGCCACCCGAAAGATCATTGAAGTGATCAAGGAAGGTCTTGAGCACGGGTTCTTCGAATACTCGATCACCGGTGAAATTGTGAACGGCGGGGCAAGGTGCATCACCGTGAAGGCCGGAAAGAGTTACCGGTTCAAAATCCGTCCGAAGAAGGATGAAGACGAGCCGTGATTCCCGGGACGGGAACACGATGTTCATTTCAAGAGGCCACCCGCGATCTGTGCAAATCGGAGGCGGGGCGGCAGCGGTCGATCCCGCAGCAGGTGCTGGATGGATACCGGCGAATGGCCCCAAAGACGGCCTCCCGGCGACAGCTTCCGCCAAAAACTGTCACAGCTCGCCGGGAGAGTTCCGTCTGAAACGGAAACCCTCGAAGCGCTTGGCCGCGTCAGGGAGCTGTTCCAGGTATTTCAGGATATCCGGGCCGGACGAAATGGCATGAGGCGGGAGGATACTACGCCGGCAAAGTCCGTCAGCTTGCTGCAAGCGGTAAACCGTAGTTGACGCCGGAGGCTTGCTGACGGAGAATGGCTGGTTAACCGGGAGGCCAGTTATCCATGACAACACAGCGCCCTTTATCCGCCAAAGCGTTCGGATTCGCACGGGTCAGCTCTGAGGATCAGGCACGGGGCGGGATCTCACTGAGCCTTCAGACAGAATCGATTCGCCGGCATTGCCGGGAAAGCGGACTTGATCTGGTCCGGATATGGGAAGTGACCGAGACCGCCACTTTCGACGACGAACGGGTGAAATATCAGGTGATGCTGAAGGAGTTCGCCGGTTCGACGGACGTGACTCATCTGGTCGTATACAAGGTGGATCGCTCCAACCGGAACACCTGGGACCATGCCCGCCTGGAAGAACTGGTTAAAAAACACGGGAAGCATCTCCATGCGGCATTGGATCATTTCCACCTGCATGCGGACGCCCCGCCGTCCGAATGGGACCGATTTGAAATGATGGGGCTGTTCGCCCGTAGCGAAATGCGGCATCTGTCGGCCCGTGTGAAGTCGTGCATCGGACAGCAGACTCAGCTTGGCTTCTGGAGCTACAAGGCGCCGCCGGGTTACCGGAAAATCTCCCGCGC